>JAFXDL010000019.1 GCA_017516265.1 Bacteroidaceae bacterium | reverse complement strand
GATGGTGGATTTTGTAAATAACTATAACCAAAAGGGCAAAAGTGTACTGACTGGTGCAGCCTCTTTCCTAGCGGATGCTCTGGAACCCGCATGAACAGGGGCTTTCAGGTGTTACCGTGACTGCCCGTTATGGGTAACAGATACTCTTGCTTATGGGTAACAGTGACCCTTGCTCATGGGTAACAGTGACTCTTGGCCAAGAGTAACAGATACCCTTGATAAAGGGTCACAGTGACCCTTGAAAAGGGGTATTTAAATATAAGAAACTGTAAACAATTATAACCAATAAGATGAATATATACGAACTGAAGCAAAGACTATTCGCTCCCCTCCATGCAGGGAGGAGCAAGGGGGTGGGGCTCTTCCTACTCCTGCTGGCCACCTCTGCCATGGCTCAGACTGCCGACCCTATAGCTCCCGTACTGGAACAGGTGGAGCAGAACAACCGTCGGCTGCAGGCCGCCCGTGAACTGATGAAGGCCGAAGTGCTGGAGGCAAAGGCAGGTAACAACTTGGGGAACCCCGAGGTGAACTATGCCCACCTGTTCAACAGCGAGCGTGGCAGTCAGCAGCAGAGCGAACTGACCGTGGTGCAGGGCTTCGACTTCCCCACGGCCTATGCCGCCCGTAGCAAGGCGGCCCGTCTGCAAGGCGATGCCGCCCAATGCGCCTACGATGTGGAGCGGCGCAACGTCCTGCTGGAGGCCAAGCAGCTCTGCCTCGACCTGATAGGGCTGAACCGCGAAGCCAACCTGCTGCACCTGCTTCAGACCCATGCCGACAGCCTGGCCCAGGTGTGCGAGGAGCGCCTGCAGCAAGGCGATGCCACCGCCCTGGAGGTGAACCGTGCCAAACTGGACCTCATGGCCCTGCGCACCGAGCTGGCCGACAATGCCGCCGCCCATCGCGCTGCCCTGCAACGGCTGTTGGCCATGAATGCCAATGTCTATATCGACCACATGGTGGCCGATGCCTACCCGCCCGTGCCCGCACTGCCCGACTATGAGACGCTGTGCGACCACCTGGTGCCCCTGAACCGCGAATTGCTGCAGGCCGATGCCGCCACCCGTGTGGCACAGAAGGAGGTGAGTGTCAACCGCCAGGGATGGCTCCCCCACCTGCAGGTGGGATACCGCCGCAACACGGCACCTACCGAGGAGTTCAACGGCTTTGTGGTGGGAGGCTCTATCCCCCTCTTCGCCAACAAGGGCAAGGTGAAGGCCGCCCGTGCCCGCGCCCTCAGTGCCGAGTTGCAGCGCGAGGATGTGGCCATGAACGTCGAGGCCGCCCTGCAGGCCCTCTACAACGAAGCCCGTCAGGTGGAGGAGGCCATGCGCACCTACGACCTGCCCCTGATGCGCCACTCCTTTGACCTGCTGGGGAAGGCACTGCATGGCGGTGAACTCTCGTGGCACCAGTACTTTGTGGAGCTGGAGGCCCTCGTCCGTCAGGGGCAGGGCTACCTCAGGCTGGAGAACCGCTACCACAAGGTGTTGGCCCGCATATATGCCGACACACTGTGATTTTCCCTACTCTTTTGTGATATTCCTTTGTATGCTACACTTTTTTTTGTACTTTTGCCCACGTTAACACATGACAGCTATGAAACGTATAATGAAAAGTGTATGTCTGGGCATACTGGCCCTCTGCTGTACGAGCCTCGTGGCACAGGCACAGAGGCTTAGCCCCGTAGGCTTTGGTTGGAGCAGCAATTCGGTGAACACCACCGTGTTCCGCAACAATTCCATCACCACCCATGCCGGCACGCAGTACATCGCCTACTACGATGCCGAGGGATACCTCACCTTGGGCAAACGCCCTCTCGGGGCCGACGACTGGACTGTGCAGCGCACCCAGTACAAGGGTAACTGCCGCGATGCCCACAATGTCATCAGCATCGGAGTAGATGGTAAGGGCTACCTGCACGTCTCCTTTGACCATCACAACAACCCCCTTCGTTACTGCCGCTCTGTGGCCCCGGGCTCGTTGACCCTGGGCGATATGCAGCCCATGACGGGAGTCGATGAGCGCGATGTCACCTACCCCGAGTTCTACAACCTGGAGGGGGGCGACCTGCTCTTTGCCTACCGCTCAGGAGGGTCGGGTAGGGGCAACCTGGTGATGAACCGCTACGATGTGGACAAGGGACAGTGGAGCCGTGTGCAGGACATCCTGATAGACGGTGAGCGCAAGCGCAATGCCTATTGGCAGCTCTACGTGGATGCCCGGGGGACTATCCATGTCAGCTGGGTGTGGCGCGAGACCCCCGATGTGGCCACCAATCATGACCTCTGCTATGCCCGCTCCACCGACGGCGGACGCACGTGGCAGAAATCTACGGGCGAAGTCTATACACTGCCCATCACCCTGGCCAATGCCGAGGTGGCCTGTCAGATTCCCCAACGCAGTGAACTCATCAACCAGACCAGCATGACGGCCGATGCCGAGGGACGCCCCTACATAGCCACCTACTGGCGCACGGCCGACAGTAAAGTGCCGCAGTACCGCCTGGTATGGCACGACGGAGAGCAGTGGAACCAGAATCAGGTGAGCCGCCGCACGACCCCCTTCAGCCTCAGTGGCGGAGGCACCAAGTGCATACCCATTGCCCGTCCCCGACTGGCCATCCGCGAGGTGGAGGGACGCAAGGAGGCCTTCTACATCTATCGCGATGTGGAGCGGGGCAGCCGTGTCAGCATGGCATACACCACCGACCTGGGCCGCAAGCCCTGGCAAGTGAAGGACCTCACCACCTTCAGTGTGGAGGCATGGGAACCCAGCCACGACACCGAACTGTGGAAACAGCATGGCCGCCTGGACATCTACGTGCAGTGTGCCTTCCAGGGCGACGGTGAACAGAGCGTCAACGCGGGCGCACGGCCCGTGTATGTACTGACGGTGGAGGAATGATTAATGTGCTAATGTGCTAATGTGCCAATGTACTAATGTGCTAATGTGCCAATGTGCCAATGTGCCAATGTGCTAATGTGCCAATGGGCTAATATGCTAATGTGCCAATGGGCTAATGTGATAATATGCTAATGTGCCAATGGGCTAATGTGATAATATGCTAATGTGATAATATGCTGATGTGATAATATGCTGATGTAATTGATGTATAGTGCCGCATGGTCATTAGCACATTGGCACATTAGCACATTAGCACATTAAAGAAAGATTTATGAACAACGACATCAAACAAGCACTGGACGTGCTATACAAAGGTGGGGTGATACTCTATCCCACCGATACCATCTGGGGTATCGGATGCGATGCCACCAACCCCGATGCTGTGAAGCGGGTGTATGACATCAAGCGTCGCATGGACAGCAAGGCCATGCTGGTGCTCATTGACTCACCGGCCAAGTTGAACTTCTACGTCAAGGAGGTGCCCCCCGTAGCATGGGACCTCATGGAACTGACCACCAAGCCGCTGACCATCATCTACGACGGTGCACGCAACCTGGCCCCGAACCTCATAGCCGAGGACGGCAGCGTGGGCATACGGGTCACCAGTGAGGAGTTCTCGCGCCAGCTCTGCTTCCGCTTCCGCAAGGCCATCGTATCTACCTCGGCCAACATCAGTGGCGAACCGGCACCGAAGTGCTTTGCCGACATCAGTGACGACATCAAGCAGGCGGTGGATTACATCGTGGGCTACCGGCAGAACGAGAAGGGCGCGGGCAAGGCATCGGGCATCATCAAGTTAGGAACAGGCGGACAGGTAAAGGTAATCAGAGAATGAAACAGCATAAGGATAACACAACATGGATGCAGCGCTTCCTGCACTGGAGGCAGCGGCACATCAGCGAGAAGCAGTTCATACTCATACTGAGCTTCCTGGTAGGTATATGTACAGCAGCGGCCGCCCTGTTGCTCAAGGGGCTGATACACCTGATACAGGGGTTGCTCACCAACCGCTTTGACGAGACCGGGGCCAACTGGCTCTACCTGATATACCCTGCCATAGGTATCTTCCTCACCATGCTCTTCATACGCTATGTGGTGAGGGACGACATCAGCCACGGTGTCACCAAGATACTCTATGCCATCTCACAGAAGAAGGCACGCATCAAGCGGCACAACATGTACTCCTCCGTCATAGCCAGTGCGCTCACCATCGGCTTTGGTGGGTCGGTAGGAGCCGAGGCCCCCATCGTGCTCACGGGGTCGGCCATAGGGTCCAACCTGGGGCAACTCTTCCAGGTGGAGCGGCGCAGGCTGATGCTCCTTGTCGGATGTGGTGCTGCGGGTGCCATTGCAGGCATCTTCAAGGCACCCATTGCCGGACTGGTGTTCACCATCGAGGTGCTGATGATAGACCTCACTATGTCCTCCCTGTTGCCACTGATGGTGTCGTGCATCACGGCCGCCACCGTCTCCTACATCTTCACAGGTACCGAGGCCATGTTCGAGTTCAATATGGACTCCCCCTTTGCCATGGAGCGCATCCCCCATGTCATCCTATTGGGTATCCTCTGCGGGTTGGTCTCCCTCTACTTCACCCGCATGATGAACCGTTGTGAGAACATGTTCCGTCACTTTGCCCAGCGGCCTTACGTGAAGCTGCTCATTGGCGGACTGATGCTGAGCGTGCTCATCTTCCTCTTCCCGCCCCTGTATGGCGAGGGGTACGACACCATCACCCTGCTGCTCAACGGCACCACCCCTACGGAGTGGGACACCCTGATGAACAACTCCCTCTTCTATGGCTTCGGCGATGTGCTGCTCCTATACCTTATATTAATAGTGCTCTTCAAGGTCTTTGCCAGCAGTGCCACCAATGGTGGAGGCGGATGTGGTGGTATCTTTGCCCCCAGCCTCTTCTTGGGGTGCATCACCGGCTTCGTGTGGGCACGTATCAGTAACCTCCTCTCCCTGGGCGGCATCGAGGTCACCGAGAAGAACTTCGCCCTCTTGGGTATGGCCGGACTGATGTCCGGGGTCATGCATGCCCCCCTGATGGGTATCTTCCTGATAGCCGAGCTGACGGGTGGGTTCGACCTCTTCCTGCCCCTGATGATAACCTCCGTGTCAGCCTATCTGACCATTGTCGTCTTCGAGCCGCACAGTATCTATTCCACCCGTCTGGCCAAGAAGGGCGAACTGCTCACCCACGACAAGGACAAGGCCGTGCTCACCCTGATGAAGATAGAGAGCGTGGTAGAGAAGAATTTCGAGACCGTCAGTCCCGACATGGAGCTGGGCCAGCTGGTAGGGGTCATCTCGCGTGCCAAGCGTAACCTCTTCCCCGTGGTGGATCATGGGGGACGCCTGTTGGGTATCGTGCAGATGGACGACATACGCCATATCATGTTCCGTCAGGAACTGTACCGCCGCTTCACCGTGGACCGCCTGATGGCCGAAGCGCCATGCCGTCTGAGTGTGAACGACCCCATGGAGGTGGTCATCCGCAAGTTCGACGACACCGGTGCCTGGAACTTGCCCGTCGATGATGCCGATGGTAAATACCTGGGCTTCGTCTCCAAGTCCAAAGTCTTTGCCTCATACCGTCAGGTACTGGTGGACTTCTCTGAGGAGTAGGCTGTGTAGGTGTGTAGGTGAGTTAGTGAGTTGGTGAGTTAGTTAGTGTTATCTTAAAACATAGAATATAGTCATGCAGAAAGAAGATTTGAGAATCGTATATATGGGAACCCCCGACTTTGCCGTAGAGAGTCTGCGCCAGTTGGTCGAGGGAGGATATAATGTGGTGGGTGTCATTACCATGCCAGACAAACCGATGGGACGGCATGGGAGTGTGCTCCAGCCTAGTCCTGTGAAGCAGTATGCCGTGGAGAAGGGTCTTCGGGTACTCCAGCCAGTGAACCTGAAGGATGAGGCTTTCGTGGAGGAACTCCGTTCGCTGAAGGCCGACCTTCAGATAGTGGTAGCCTTCCGTATGCTTCCCGAGGTGGTATGGAATATGCCGCCTATGGGTACGTTCAACCTCCATGCCTCACTGCTTCCCCAATATCGCGGTGCTGCCCCTATCAATTGGGCCATCATCAACGGCGATACAGAGACAGGCATCACAACCTTCTTCCTCAAACATGAGATTGACACGGGCGAGGTCATCCAGCAGGTGCGTGTGCCCATAGCTGATGAGGACAATGTGGAGGTCATTCACGACAAACTGATGAACCTGGGCGGACGCTTGGTCACAGAGACGGTGGATGCCATCCTGGCCGGTACGGTGAAGCCTGTGCCTCAAGAGGAGTTGCTGAACCTCTCGGAAGAGGAACTGCGCCCGGCACCCAAAATCTTCAAGGATACCTGCCGTATCGACTGGACGAAAGGGGTAAAGGCTGTCTATGACTTTGTACGTGGACTCTCTCCCTATCCTGCCGCATGGACAGAACTGGTGCATCCTCAAGGAGGAGTGCAGGTGATGAAGGTATTCCAGACAGAGAAAGTTTTCGTATCCCAGGCAGAGAAAGTCTTCGTATCCCAGACAGAGAACTCATTCGTACCCCACAAGGAAGAGGTAGGTACAGTCTCCACCGATGGCAAAACCTACCTGCGTGTGGCCCTCACCGATGGTTATCTGAACATCCTCTCCCTACAGTTGGCCGGCAAGAAAAGAATGCCAGTTGCCGACTTTTTACGTGGATTCAAGGCCACAGAAGGCATGTGTGTGCGCTAACGGTGAAGAAAACTCTTAAAAAAGTTGCGAATGTCATAAATAATGCGTTTATTTGCACCCGATAAAACAAATCTATTTACTAATTTAAACCTGATTGCCTATAGACAGACATTACTCTAAGAAATAAAATAATAAGAAGAAGTAATGGAAACTTTGCAGAAGATGACCGATGATGCATTGGTCGCTTTGTATTCAAAAGGCAATAATCAAGCTTTTGACATACTATTGGAAAGATATAAGGATAAACTCTATTCTTACATCTACTTTGTGGTACGCAATGAGGAACAGACCGAGGATCTCTTTCAGGAGACATTTGTGAAAGCCATTGTCACTATCCAGCAGGGACGTTACTCGGCTGATGGCAAGTTCGGTGCCTGGCTTACCCGTATTGCCCACAATCTGGTAATCGACTTTTTCCGTCAGGAGCGCAATGAGAATGTGGTCTCCAATGATGAGGTAGAGATTGACCTCTTCAACAATGCAAACCTCTCGGATGACACCATTGAGACACAGATGGTCAATGAGCAGGTGTTGTGTGATGTCCGCCGCCTGATGGACTTCTTGCCCGAGAACCAGCGCGAAGTTGTCTATATGCGTTTCTATCAGGATTTGTCATTCAAGGAAATTGCTGAAATCACAGGTGTCAGCATCAATACCTCACTTGGCCGTATGCGCTATGCCCTCCTGAATCTCCGCCGCATGGCCGAGGAGAAAGATATCGAATTGACAATTTATTGATTTCCCAGCATTATAAGATAAGTGTCCAAGTATCTTAAGATAAATTGTCAAGTATCTTAAGATGGTTTTCTTCCGAGTTAACTCCGTTCGCCAACCGTGTTTGTTCGGTTCGCGAACAGAGTTAACATATCAGAATCGTTCATGTCAACGAAAACAGTGTTTTAAAATAAAAACTCCGCTTGTTTGTCCAAACATATGTTCATAGGCTCTTGAACATATGTTCATTTTTTAGCCATATTTCGTTTGGTTCGCTCTTTGTTTCATTTGTACCTTATAAATGGCAAATTGTAGATGTAGTTGTGTTTTACAACATATTTTGCAAAATAAATCCTATTTCTTAAATCTTATTTCATAAATTCTGTTTACCTTTGTCGCGTCCTTATGTTGACGTTCTTCATCGGAAGTATATCAGTGAGGACATTACATATTGGAAAAGGCGTTTACTTGACGCTTTGTTCTTTTGATTGCTGGAATCTCGCAAATTCATTGTTAGTCAAAGACAAAGCAACGGTGGATGCCCCTTGGTGTGTCTATACACTTGTTTGTTTCTTAACCAAGGAACAAATGCGTTGTTGTACATATCGGCGTGGGGTTTCTAGCGTTGCTCGTTTTGACTAACAGGCAATGCGAGAGCCTCAGCAATCAAACGGGCAGGAAGCTGATTCCCACGTCTTTTTTATTATACAATACATTGGCGGTTGATGAATGAGAGGGTGAGAAACACAGAATAATATTAATTAAAAATAAAATATAGGTTATGAAAAAAAGATTTTTGACAGGATTGTTTGCACTCCTAACTCTAGGGATGTGCAATGAAGTGTGTGCCCAGACATGGGATTTTACTAAAGGATTCTCAGAAGAGACTTTAGCAGGTTTAAATTATGACTATAATTATTGGGGGTGTTGGAGCTATTCAAGTGATACGAGATATACGCTCCAGTGTAACAAATCTACGTTGTCTTACTATTCTTCAGATGGTACTCAAGTTACAATAAAGGAAACTGATGGTCTGCTTTTTACAGGAGGAAATTCGGGATATATCTATATTGAACATAGCTTGAACAGACCCAGTATAAAGTTCAACAGTACAACACCTACGGTCACTATTCCAGGATTGGTTAATGGAACTGAAATTACGATTGTGACCAAGACGGGTAATTCATCCAGTGAACGTGGAATAACTTGTACAAGCGGTAATGCCACTCGTATCAGTGGTGCAGAGGTCTCTTTGGATGAAATTACAAATGTATTTGTGGTTACTTGTGAAGAGGGGAAGACAGCGGATGTCACTTTCAAACCTTATGTTGGCGGAATCAACATCTATTCGATTATTGCGGAAGATATAACGACAATCGAAAAGGCTATGGAAAGATTGACAGTTAAACGCCTTTCTGTGGATGCAGTATTGGCAGAACTTGACACATTGGGATTGTCAGGTGTATCGGCGGAATTGAAACAATTGTACGAGAATACCTCCGTTGATGAAACCTCTATTGAATCTGTAAAAGCGGAGATTGTTCGTCTGGATGGTATTTTGGAATTGGTAGCAGAAGGACGTGCAGCATACGACAAGTTGGCTTCATTGGTCATTGAGTGTGACACTTTAGTTACAACCAAACCTTGGGAAGAACTTTCAAAAGCGTTGGCCTCTGTCAAGTTGCTGATTGCGAATGCTTCTACCGCTACTGTCAACGATTTTGCAGCGGCATATACGACTTTGAAGAGCGCACGTAATGTCGCAATTGTACGGAATCAGAAGTGGGGTGATTGGTCTTGGAACAGTTCAAGAGTTACAATAGATGGCAATCAGTGGTATTTGGATACGACGAATAAACTGGCCGCTCTTTATTCTTGTTCTGCAACAGTAATAAATATACCTGAAGCAATCACATATAATGGAGAGGAATATATCGTAGTGGCCACTAAGCGTGGTAGTAGAGTCTTTTCTACATCTGTCACTTCTGTTGAGTTGCCTCAAACATTGCGCTATATTGATTCATATTCATTTAATGGGTGTTCTTCTTTAAAATCACTGTCTATCCCTGATAATGTATATTATATAGGTGAACAGGCTTTCTATAATTGTACGGCTCTAAGCGAGTGTCATTTGTCGGAATCATTGCTTGCCGTACAAAGATACACTTTCTATAACTGTGACAACTTGTCAGAGATTATTATTCCTACTGGTGTTACGAGTATTGGAGAGGGTACATTTAGTTCCTGTGATAAACTGAATAAAATAGAATTGTCAGATTCTTTGAATGCAATCGGGAATGGTGCTTTTGAATATTGTTATGCTCTTGACAGTTTGGTGATTCCAGCAAAGGTGACTTCTGTAGGAAGTAATTTGTTCTATAATATAGGTAATCTGAAGTATTTGCGTAGCGAAGCAACAGCAGCACCTGCATGTTCTGGTAGCTTCAATGCATCCAATCTTCGCGTCATCTATGTTCCTGCTGGTAGTGGTGCTTCTTATCGCAGTGCCTCTTATTGGAAAAACTATATCATTGTAGATGGTGAGGGAGTCAGTGTGACGGTAAATGTCGAAACTCCAGGTACTTTGGGTGAAAAGATTCTGGAACAGGTGGAATACTTGAGTGATGTCAATTATCTGACAGTGACAGGTTCGTTGAACAGCGATGACCTTTACAATATCAAGAGTCGTATGCCTAATTTGCTGACGATAGATTTGTCAGATACTGATATGACAGCATTGCCTGCTGAAACATTCTATCAGCGTTATGCCTTGCAAAAGGTTGTACTTCCTAAAGGCTTGAATAGCATTGGAAATAATGCTTTTTATCGTTGTTATGATATGCTGGATGTGGAGTTGCCGACAGCGTTGACTTCTATTGGGAATTCAGCGTTTCGTGATTGCGACAATATCAAAAATATGATTGTTCCAGAGGGTGTGACTTCTGTTGGTGAATATGCATTCGCTGATTGTGGAAAATTGGACACGGTGAAACTGCCTTCAACATTGACTTCTATATCACAACATACGTTTTATAGATCTGCACTTAGGAATGTAGTTTTGGCGGAAGGATTGGCATCAATAAAGATGTATGCTTTTGAATATTGTAGCAATCTTAAAGAGTTGGTTTGCCCCTCTACATTGAATTCTATAGAAGCGTATGCATTTAGGGATTGTACCTCTTTATCAGTTGTTTCATTGAATGAAGGATTGACTCATCTTGACACTTATGCTTTTGGATCTTGTAAGGCTCTGACAGAGATTGTCTTGCCCAGCACGTTGACGGATTGTGATCAGCCTTTCTACTATTGTGACAATTTGAAGAAAGTGACTTGCTTGGCATTGATTCCTCCAACAGATATGGATGGAAGTGATTATCCGTTCTATGGTGTGAACATGGAAAATCGTGCATTGTATGTTCCTGCATGGACACTTAATAAGTATAAGTTGACGAAAGGATGGGATCAATTCCCTATCATCGAACCATTGGAGGGATATTGGCCAGATAATATCAATTTGCTAGAATCTATTTCTTTGACCCTTCCTGACACTTTGGCTGTAGATTACAAGCCGAATGTATCATTGCTATATAATAATAGCAAGTATGGTTCGCTGGTTTTGGATGGAAATTCCACATTCTCTATGGGGCTGTACAGCATGTGGTACTCTCAAAGTTATTACGATTACAACAAGTATGAGTATTCTTCTTTGATAGCGGAAACAAATATGCGGGCAGACAGTATCAATATCGTTTTCTCTACCAGAAATGACCAATGGAGATTCATCTCGTTTCCGTATGATGTGAGGGTATCGGATATTGTGCCTGTATGGGAGAACACTAATTATGTGATTCGTAAGTACTCAGGTGCAGACCGTGCAGCAATGACAGGTAATACATGGCAGAATATGACAGTTGACAGTGTGTTGAGAGCTGGAGAAGGCTACATTCTACAGAGTAGCAGATATGATGCTAATGGCTACAGCCAATCGTGGAGTCGTTTCATTGTGCCAGCCATCAATAACGAAAATAAGAATTTGATTTTTGCAAAAGATGACCGCACTGTCGCTTTAGTGGAATATCAGGCTGAATTCAGCCACAATCGTAGCTGGAACTTGATTGGCAATCCATATCCCTGCTTCTATGATACTCGTGCGATGGATTTTACAGCCCCGATTACAGTGTGGGATTCATATTATAATACATATTCTGCATATTCTCCCGTAGATGATTCGTACATCCTTACTCCGGGTGAAGCCTTCTTTGTACAGCGTCCTGTTGATAAGGAAAGCATAACATTCTCAACTGCAGGTCGTCAGATAAATCGTACAGTTAGAGATATGTCATCTGTTACAGGTGCTCGTTCAGTCTCTGCTCCCCGTCAAGTCTTCAATTTGTATCTGAGCAAAGATACATTGTCAGACCGTACACGCTTCGTCATCAATGCTGATGCCGAGATGGGATATGACATGAGCCGTGATGCCAGTAAGTTTATGAGCAGTGACAGTCGTGTGCCGCAATTGTTTACTGTCGAAGGTGATGTACACTATGCCATCAATGAGCGTCCGATGGGTAACGGCGTGATTGCTTTGGGTGCATATTTTGGAAGCGAAGGAACATATACTTTGGCATTGGATACCGAGGTACAGACCGAAGTTATACTGGTGGACAAGCTGACAGGTAAAGAGGTGAATCTGGCTGCCGCTGATTATACATTCTCTGCTGAAGCAGGCACTGTTACCGACCGCTTTGAAATCAAGTTTGGTGGTGCTACTTCTGTAGAAGAGAATTTGGCACAGCAAGTTTCTGTACAGGCTGTTGGTGGACAAATCATTGTAAACGGTGCAGAAGGTGCGGAGGCTGTAGTCTATACTGCCGATGGCAAGCAGATTGCCTCTGTTCAGGGCAATGTAGCATTGGATGTGAATCCCGGCCTTTATATCGTGAAGGTACAGGGCAAGAGCTACAAGGTGTCTGTTGTTCGATAATGTTTCATGTAAACTGAGATTCAAATGAAAAAGATAATCAATATATGTTTCCTATGGATGTGTCAGCTTGCCCTCTTTGGGCAAGCCCGCATCGGGGACAATCCGGATTATAATCCGACAAACCCAGGGGACCCACAGGTGCCGGTGATAACAAAGACATACAGCTTTGCCACTTCCGTCTCTCCTGTAGGTGCCGGTAGTACCAATTTCAGCGGTACTGCCCAATATGCGGAGGGAAAGAGTGTGAATGTAAGAGCCTATAACAATACAGGCTACCTGTTTGTTCATTGGACATTGGGCGATTCTGTGGTTTCCACTTCCGCTTCGTTCTATTATACCATGCCTGCCAAGAATGTGACCTTGACAGCTGTGTTCAAGTATAACCCCTCCAATCCTGCTGATCCCGATTCGTTAGGATTGAAATACGACTTGAAGGTTGTGGCCTCGCCCAAACAAGGAGGTAGTTTCAATGTCAGCAGTACGGAGGTACAGGAAGGACATTCTACAAACCTCTATGCCTATCCCAATACGGGATTCCGTTTCAAGGGATGGCAATTGGATGGTGAAATCGTTTCAACCGTTTCACCTTATAACTATACGATGGGGGATAAGAATGTGACGATTACGGGACTCTTTGAGTATAACCCCAGTAATCCGTCCAATCCTGGAAAGAACAGTTGGAACAAGACAACGGGTGAAGTGATTGCAGATGATTTCACAGCCGGAAGTCTGTACAGTGCCATCAATCAAGTGACAGGAGGTGAGAACTCCAGTGTGACCTTGATTACCGTATCAGGCAAAATGTCATCCAATGATTTCAGCATTGCCAACAATTTCAGTAATTGTACAATGGTTGACCTGAAACGTACGTATGGTTATACCGATGTTCCCGACTATGCATACGACTATAATACGTCACTGACCTCTATCATTTTGCCTGCATCCATTGAGAACATTGGCTATCGGGCATTCTATCAGGCAAGCAATTTGGCCGATGTCACCTGCTATGCCATCACTCCTCCCACAGTGGAAAGCAATGCATTCAAAGGCATAGCTGAAGGTGCAGTGCTGCATGTCCTTTCTGCTGCTATCCCTCTCTATGCTGAGGCTGATGGTTGGAAGGATTTTACCATTTTGCCGTTGACCGAAGAGGTGCAGGCGTTGGAAGTGAACTTGCCTGCCGATAGCGAGGACGGCCGTTACAAGAATATGACACTGGAACTCATCAATGCCGAAAGCGGACAAAAGCAGAAGTATGTGATTTCTGACCGTGTAAGCTATACGTTCAATGGATTGTTGAAGAAGAGTATTTTCAATGTCTATGTGCGTAACAATATGGGTGCTGTGCTGGGGCAGATTGAGAACATAGCCATCGCTGATGAGGATGTGTCAGTTTCCTTTGAATCCTTGCTGCAACCGCAAAACATTACATTGAGTGTACAGACACCTGACGGAGCAGACGTAACTTCACAAACGCAAATCCGTTGGTTCGACAGTGCTGATGGCTATTTGCAGCAAGGTAACAAACTTTCGGGATTGTTGGCCAGAACGGCCGTGCGTTACCGTATCACATTGCCGCAAACATTGGGTATGCAGTATGTGTTGCCGGCAGACTCTGTTTATACCATTCAAGAAACGGGTAATGCTTTGGTGTGCACCTTGCAACCCCTGGAAGAGGTGACTATCAGCGGACGGGTGAAGGATGTCACTACGGGTAGTGCCCTTTCTGGTGCTGTTGTGTCTGTATCTCAGAAGTTGAACAGTCTTTATTCTAAAGCATTCACGGTAAAGACTGACAATAAGGGAGAGTTTACCGCCAAGGTCTTCAACGACCGGAGCACCATCACCGTATCAGCTTCCGACTATCTGAATCAGACCTTGGAGTTTGCCAACTTCAACGATACCACCTTTGTGGGTGAAGTATCTTTGAAGGGCATTACAGGTGCCACCATTGCGACCTCATTCACATATCGTACCAGTGTGGAAGAAGGAACGGTTTCTGAGATACAGAATTGGTATTCCGACTATGCCAATGTGGCTTATGAGATTTATAACGAGACACAGCAACGTGCCATTACTCAATTTAATGTGCAATATCCCAACATTGTCTTGCTGGAAGAGGTGGCCGAAGGTGATGTGTTGAAGTTGACCGCTTCAAGTCGCGCGAATGCGTTTGTCCCTGTGACGGCTACGGCTACCATTGATGCACAGAACCGTGCAGAGACAATATTTGATATCGTTGAATTGGGTGCCATCAGAGCGAAATTCACCTCTACGGACAATGCGTCTGTTGTGGGTATTCTCTACGACGGCAAAGGACAGTTGGTGAAGAAATATACATACGGTAGTGCATCGCTCAGCATTCCTAATTTGGCGGATGGTGACTATACGTTGGTATCCATGACCAACAGCTCACTGTTCAACTCCATCCTCAACCTGTCTCAGTTTGCCGCTTCGGGTCTGAAAGAAGGAGTGGACTACGTACAGAATGCCGTAACAGTGAAAAGTGGTGTTGTTGCAACCATTTCCAACGACTTGATTCCTGTATTGGATGAAAGCAAACTCTATTACACAGGTGACAATACCCTTTTCTCTGTCAACAAGACTTCCATTGTAGCCGGAAACTACTTGACGTTGAAGGGTAAGATTGACTTCAAGAGTGCTTACTCGTCAAAGGTCAGCAACGTCAACATGGTGGTAGATTTACCTGAATCATGCTCCTTTGTGGAGAACTCTGTCATGGTGGGTAGTAGCATTTCTAGTTATACATTGGACGGCAACCGTTTGACCATTCCCTTAACAGAAAAATATACCGACCAAGTACGCTTCTGTGTTATACCTACCGCAGGTGGTGACTATGCCCCCAGTGCTTTTGCCCAATTCACATTGGACAACAAGGAGGTGTTGCAACCTATCGGTAATGCAAACTTTACCGTAAAGGATTTGACAATCTCGGTTCCAAGTACGGTGGCGAAGACAACCGTTCCTATCAGCGGTACAGCTCTTGGCAAATCTATTATTAATATATACGATAATGGAATTTTGATAGGAAGTACTTTTTCATCTGCAAATGGTGTATGGACAACAATGTGCGAGTTAAACGATTCGACAAATTTATCGTCTCATCAGATTCAAGCAAAAGTCGTAAGTAGCACTGGTGTAGAACTGTTTTCTGAGACAAAAACATGTGTTTACGATAAATATACTATCGTTCCGTCAAAAGTGACAATGGTAAATGTTGCCCATCCTGCAACATCCTTGAACTTATGTGAATATGTTACAGTCTTTGATTTTATGAATCCTTCAAAATCAATACCTGCATATTGGTATTGGCCTAGCTATCCTGAATTTACGTTTCTTACAGAATTTACGAACAATAATCCTTTGGGACTTTTCGATGTAGAATTGGAGATTAAGTTGTCCAATGGGGAGTCGACATGGTTAAACGCGGAGTACAATAGCAAAAAAAATGTATGGTTATCAAAAGCAAACTTCAATTCTTCTGCATTGCCTGTAAATGTCGCAGTAAGTTACAAATACTATAACACCGATTTGACGAACTCTGAGCTTATGAGTAATCATTTTTCTAGTGAAATTGGTGACAGTATTAAAGGGAACACAATGGAAGTGAAAGATGGTCTTGCTATGACCTATGAGTTGAATGACGGTTCTGTGTATGCATATGGAATCTATGGCAAAATGATAAAAGATGAACTGCCAAGTTATATCAAAATGTTAGAGGGATACAATTTTATCAAAATGGCAGACATTGATTCAAGTAACGATTTGTTTTATAATTTGGAACAATCCTGCGTTTTGTTGGTAGAACTTTCCGATAGTGTGGAATATTTCATGTTGTTTGATTGTGAAAAAAGGGATTTGTTTTACAATGTTTTGCGTTGGATAAATACTAAAGAATTATCAACTGTATCTTCATTTGGTATACCTCCTCCCCGAAATATATTAGAAAGGGCACGAGATGCTCAGATTCAGGGATGGATAGATATGGCAATAGAGAAGTTAAAGTGCGCGGATATGATAACTGAAGAACAACTGGAGGGTGCAGTCCGTCGTTTACGTAATAGTGTCACTTATATTAACGCATCATTCTTTGCAAGTGTCGCAAGTTTGATGATGAGTGCAACAAGGGAAAACGGGACCCCTGCCGAGCAAGCATTTGGATATGGATGGAATGCAGGAAGTGCAATAAGTACGGCATCGAATTTTGCTCCAGGAGTTGAGGACTTAAATAGGTCTGCCCAATACGCTATCGGTGTTATAAGAGATGCTCCTAGCTGCAATCCTTCCCGAGAACCACATCCTTATACAGGTGAAGGACCTGGTTACGTGATGGACCCCTCTGGCTACGTCTATGAAGGCGTCTCTTCCAACCGCATCGAAGGTGTAATGGCCTCATGCTATTATAAAGAGACCGTAGAAGACATGTATGGTGACTTGCATGAGAATGTAGTTTTGTGGGATGCCGAACAGTATGCACAGGAGAATCCTTTGTTCACCGACGAAAACGGAATGTACCGTTGGGATGTCCCCCAAGGTTTGTGGCAAGTGAAATTTGAGAAGGAAGGTTATCAGACCACCTATAGCGAGTGGTTGCCCGTGCCTCCTCCCCAATTGGAAGTGAATATTGCCATGACGCAGAATAAACAACCTGAGGTGAAAGCGGCTCGTGCTTACGAAGATGGTATTGAAGTGGAGTTTGACAAGTATATGCAGCTTGATGGACTGACTACCGAAAATATCTTTGTGACCAAGAACGGTGAGACGGCTGCTGGTACGGTGACGCTGTTGAACGAGGAACAGGCTTACGAGGATAATCCTGTGAAGTATGCTTCAAAAGTACGTTTTGTTCCCGAAACATCGTTCCTGACTACCGATGAAGTGACCCTGACTGTAAGCCGCAAGGTGAAGAGCTATGCCGGCATTCAGATGGGTGAGGATTATACGCAGTCGTTTGACATTGAGAAGGAGGTGAAGAGCATTGTTGCTGATTCACTTATCAAGGTTGCCTACAATGGAGACAAGGAAATTACCGTAAGTGCACTACCGTATGATGCAGCCATCGGCAAGAAGATGATTGTGAAGAATTCTTCTTCGATGATTGCCACTATTTCAGCCGATACGCTGACCTTTGACGAGAACGGACAGGCTTCATTGACCTTGAACGGCGATTTGCCCGGTACAGCTATGTTGACCTTTACGTTGGCAGAGACGGATGTGAAGGCGCTCTCTACCGTACAGGTGGTAATACCCGAACTGAAGATGACTGCAGCCCCGAAGGCTACCCGCGCATCGGGTACGGCTGTCTATCGCGGAACAGAGGTAGGGCTGACTTGTGAAACGGAAGGGGCAGTAATCTACTATACCCTCGACGGTTCTTGTCCGTGTGACGAGAATGCACCGCGTCTGATTTATGAAACTCCGATTGCCATTACCGAAGACATGACCATCAAGGCCATGGCTGTAGTAGAGGATCGGGACGAAAGTGAAGTGGCAGAATTCAGCTTCACCATCAAGCGTACCAACTTGGGAGTGGAACTGAAGGAGGGTTGGAACTGGGTATCGCACAATATGGAGACAGAAGTACCTACCACAGCCCTGCCGCAGAATGCCACCCGCATTGTGGGACAGACCGCCGAATTGGTGAACGATCCTGTCTATGGATTGATGGGTAACTTGAAGACCTTGCAGCCCGATGAGGCTTACAAGGTGCAGATGAGTGCAGACTCTATCCATGTGATGAGCGGTTACGAGTTCAATCCGGCAACAAACATCGACTTGAAGAGCGGTTGGAACTGGTTGGGTTATCCTGTAAACCAGACTATGAGCCTGAGCGAAGCATTTGCCAATATGCAACCCGACAATGAAGATTACATCGTGGGTCAGGATGGCTTTGCACAGTATGCCGATGGAACTTGGACAGGTACGTTGCTGACGTTGAATCCGGGTATGGGTTACCTCTATCACTCACAGAGTGACAAGGCGTTTGCCTATAACAGTGCGATTGTATCTAAGGCGCGTGCGGTCTATGGACGTGGAATCAAAAATGAAACTCCGT
The DNA here is from genome assembly GCA_017516265.1 of Bacteroidaceae bacterium. Lineage (GTDB taxonomy): Bacteria > Bacteroidota > Bacteroidia > Bacteroidales > Bacteroidaceae > Phocaeicola_A. The sequence goes on along the minus strand of JAFXDL010000019.1, from coordinate 14,359 downwards.
GGGCTGTTGACCAGAACAAGTATCCTAACGTGATGCCTTTTGTGGCCGATGTCTATGTGGATGGTCAGAAGATGGCGGCAGGAAGTTATGCCGTGGGAGCCTTCTGTGGTACAGAGTGCCGTGGTGTTGGCAAGTATGTCAATGGCAGACTGATGATGAACATCTATGGCGAAGCCAACGAAAAGATTACATTCCGTGCTGTGAATAACGAATCGGAAGAGATGTTTGACATCGTAGAGCAGTTGGCATTTACAGAAACGTTGCAGGGTAGTCTGTATCTGCCGTATGCCTTGAATGTAGGTGGTGCGACGGGTATTGCTGAAGTAGAAGCAGCATGGAAAGTTTGGCTTGACATGCCTATGCTTTACCTCTCGTTGAACGGTAACGGATTTGACCGTGTGACTTTGACGGATGCGTATGGAAACATGGCACTGGTGAAGGAACATGTGGCAGATAGTGAAGCCATCCGTATAGCTCCGTTGGCAGATGGTGTATATATCGTGACTGCTGAACAGAACGGACAGATGTTCTACAAGAAGATTGTGAAAACTGGTAAGTAATCGGGATTTGCCAACCCTTCCTTCACAGGAGAAGGGTTGGCAATCCTTTAACCGTGAATAGAATCAATGAAAAGAAAAATTATAAGTTGGTTGATGTTGCTTTTGCCGTTGAATCTTATTTTGGCTCAAGAGACGCATTGGCAGTGCAATATCTATGATTTTCAGTATGACATGACCGCCTATCTGGATGTGACCGTAGATGGTAATGCCATATCTGATTATAGCAATTATGAGGTGGCTGCATTCTGTGGTGAAGAATGTAGGGGGCTCGCTTCATTGGAAGAGATTCCCAATACAGAGAAGAAATACTATTATCTTCGTATCCGAAGCAATCAGAATGAAGGGGAAACAATATCCTTCAAGGTTTATGATAAAGCAAAGGCGAAGGAGTATTCCATTGCTGCAAAAACCGTAACGTTTTCTGCACAATCTATGCAGGGGTATCCCAGCTCTCCAATGGTGTTGAGCGCGGCTAATCGTTATCGTTTGACTTATGTGCTGGATGGTGTTGAATACTCTACTGACAGTATTGCTTACGGTACAGAACTTGTTCAAAAGGATGCATTGGTAAAGGAAGGGCATACCTTCAGTGGTTGGAGTGAGATTCCTGTAACCATGCCTGCACAGGATGTAACCGTAGAAGGAACTTTCACTGTAAACTGTTACCGCTTGGTATATCTGTTGGACGGTGTGGAATACTCCGTAGATAGCATCGCTTATGGTACAGAACTTGTTCAGAAGGAATCATTGACCAAAGAAGGTCACACCTTCAGCGGTTGGAGCGAGATTCCTGCTACCATGCCAGCACAAGATGTAACGGTAGAAGGTTCATTCACCGTGAACAGCTACCGCTTGGTATATCTGTTGGACGGTGTGGAATATTCCGTAGATAGCATCGCTTACGGTACTGAATTGGTTCAGAAGGAAGCATTAACCAAGGAAGGTCACACCTTCAGCGGTTGGAGCGAGATTCCTGCTACCATGCCTGCACAGGATGTAACGGTAGAAGGTTCATTTACCGTGAACAGTTACCGCTTGGTATATCTGTTGGACGGTGCGGAATACTCTGTAGATAGCATTGCCTATGGTACAGAACTGGTTCTGAAGGAATCATTGACCAAAGAAGGATATACCTTCAGCGGTTGGAGTGAAATTCCCGAAACGATGCCAGCGAAGGATGTGACAGTAGAAGGCTCATTTACTGTGAATCGCTATACCTTATTATATATGGTAGATGGTGCAGAGTACAAGAAAGTAGAACTTGAATATGGAGCAAACATCATAGCTGAGGCCGTTCCAGCCAAAGAAGGGCATACTTTCAGTGGATGGAGCGAAATACCTGCTACGATGCCTGCACAGGATGTAACCGTAACAGGTTCATTCACCGTGAACTCTTATACCATTACTTATAAGGTGGATGGTGAAGTGTATGCTACGGAAGAAATTGCTTACGGTGAGGTCATCGTATTGAAAGAGGCTCCCGAAAAGGAGGGCTATATCTTTAGTGGATGGAGTGAAGTTTCCGAGACAATGCCTGCTGAGGATTTGGAAGTGACAGGTAGTTTTGCTTCAAGTATCAAGGCGGTTATCACTAAGACGCATGTTGATGTCTATTCTCTCCAAGGCATGCTATTGAAGCGTCAAATCCTCGTAGATGAACTGAAGAACGAACTCCCTCAAGGTATCTATATTGTGGATGGCAAGAAAGTCCTTGTGAAGTAATCATAATTGCAGCTAGCTGCATTGAGGGACGCAGCTAGCTGCGATTGCCGATGCAGCTAGCTGCGATGGATGATGCAGCTGGCTGCATTTTTTTGAGATAAAAATCCTTTTCTTCATATACTAAACTCTGGTTATTTGCGTTTCTATAGGTGAAAACAGATAATCAGAGTTTTGCCTATGGATAAAAACATTACTTCTTCTATCTCTTCTTATTCTTACGAGGCCGCCCGTGGAAGACGCAATTCCTATGGTGCACGCCGGTCGCCAAGTGAAAAGACATTGGACTTTCTCCGCGCTTTTGCACGCAATTATCGGGCATCTTCACTTTTGCCTGAAAGTTTGCCGGGTTTTGTGTTGGGATAATCCGAGGATTTGTTTACTTTTGCAGAAGTAATCAAAGAAACGTAAGATATGGGAATGAAAATTGCTCCTTCGTTGTTGGCCGCCAATTTCTCCAATCTGCAGGCAGACATGGAGATGATTAACCGTAGTGAAGCTGATTGGCTCCACTTGGACATCATGGACGGTGTCTTTGTTCCGAACATATCCTTCGGGTTTCCAGTGCTGAAACATGTAGCACGACTTTGCAGGAAACCGTTGGATGTACACTTGATGATAGTTTCTCCCGAGAAATTCATACCCGAGGTGAAGGCGCTTGGGGCCTATATGATGAATGTCCATTATGAGGCCTGCCCCCACCTGCACCGTGTTGTCCAGCAAATCAAGGAGGCGGGGATGAAGGCGGGTGTCACGCTGAATCCGGCTACACCGGTCATGCTATTGGCCGACATTATCCGCGATGTGGATATGGTGCTTCTTATGAGTGTCAATCCTGGGTTTGGCGGGCAGCAGTTTATCCCTCACACTTTGGATAAGGTCAGGGAGTTGCGTGCGCTGATAGGACGCACAGGCTCCAAGGCATTGATAGAGGTCGATGGCGGGGTGAATGACGATACGGCTCCCCAGCTGGTAGCGGCAGGTGCAGATGTGCTGGTAGCTGGCAGTCATGTCTTTAAGGCTTCGAATCCCGAAGAGACTATCCGCTCATTGAAGAGTCTGTAATGAGGAGTCCCGTAACACGCTTTATCGAGACGCATCCTTTTCTGAGGGTGCTGTTCCCCTTGATGGCGGGTATTGTGGTGGCGGATGTTGGTGATGGATGCAGTGGTATCCCTTACCTATATTTAGTATGGGCTTTGATTGTGACAATGGCCTTGTTGTGCATGGCTATCACGATAAAAGCATGGAGAAGGAGTGTGTGCTTTGGCGCGCTCTCCTTCTCTTTTTTCTTTTTGTTGGGGCTGACCTTGTGCACCCGTCAGTGGAGGCAGGTGACGGTCGGGTGGCCGCAGGAGGCGAAAGTCTATGAAGGGGTGTTGCTAGATGGCGTCGTCGAGAAGAAGCGTAGTTACCTGTGCCCTGTGCACCTTACTGCCCAATGGAACGGGGATACGTGCCGGACGCTGGATGTCGATATCCAACTCTATCTGCCGAAAGAGAGTACGGTCAGCACCTTGTGCCCTGGATATACGGTGCGTTTCTATGGGCAGATTTCCCCTCCTCAAAGTTTTACTGCAGACTTTGACTATGCCCGTTATTTACGTCATCACCGAGTGACGGGTACGCTCTACACCAAATATTGGCTGTTGGCAGATACGGTATCATCCGGTTGGAAAATAGAAGCCTTGCAGGTGAGGGATCGGCTGCTTGACTACATCCGCCAATCGGGGGTGACAGGTGATGAGGGGGCTGTATTCTCTGCTTTGACATTAGGGTACAAGGAGGGGCTTGATGATGAAGTACTTCAGCAGTACTCCGTTTCTGGGGCCAGCCATGTGTTGGCCTTGTCGGGCCTTCATGTCGGGGTGCTCTGTATGGTGTTTTCTTCCATCATGGGGCTTTTTCTCTTGGGACGGGGTGGACGGCGGGTGAGCCAGTTGCTGGTGGTACTGTTGGTGTGGGTGTTTGTCTTTGTGGCAGGTCTTCCTGTATCAGCGGTGCGTGCAGCTGTGATGTTCTCTTTGTTTGTGTTGGCCAGCTGTTTCCGACAGGAAGGAGTACCGCTCAATACCTTGGCCTTGACGGCCTTTGGTATGCTTGTCTATAATCCCTTTTACCTGTTTGACGTAGGTTTTCAGATGTCATTTATGGCCGTGGCGGCATTGCTTTTGTTGTTGCCGTGGGTAAGGGAATTGTTACCTCGAAGTCGGCATGCGGTGGTGCGTTATGTGTGGGGAGTGACAGCTGTCTCTTTCGTTGCACAGATAGGGGTGGCACCTTTGGTTTTGCACTACTTCTCCCGCATTTCACCCTATGCCTTGTTGGTTAATCTGTGGGTCGTACCTTTGACTTATATTATTGTCTGTCTGGCTATTCCGTTTCTGCTTCTCTCGCTGTTGCCTTTGCCGGAACTACAGATGGCGATGGGGTGGTGTGTCACTCAGGTGGTTACATGGATGAATGCGGGTGTCTCTTGGTGCAACCGCTTGCCAGGTGCGGATGTCAGCGGCCTCTCCTTCTCACTAGTTGATGTGGCTTGCTCGTATGTGGCATTGGGATTGTTTTTCTATGGACTGATGCACCGTAATCGTCGGGTGATTGTATGGATTATGGTCTGTGCTTGTGTGGCAGTGATGTGGCGGCTTTGCATCTCCGTGTTTTAATGAAAATATGCTTCAAATATGCTTGTTTGATAGGATATTACATAAATAATGTTAACATTGTTTTGCGGATTGTATAAAACAGGCTACCTTTGGGAGTTTTTTGTTCGCACTATGCTGGAGCGAACCACTTTTTTATTAATTTGTTAGAGAAAACATCATGGAAAAAACACTTGTCATTTTGAAACCTTGCACTGTGCAACGTGGGTTGGTAGGAGAAATTTTGAACCGTTTTGACCGTAAAGGCTTGCGTCTTTGTGGCATGAAAATGATTCAATTGACAGATGAAATATTGAGCGAACATTATGCGCACTTGAGTGAAAAACCATTCTTTCAGCGTGTGAAGGATTCGATGATGACAGCACCGGTAATTGTCTGCTGTTATGAAGGTGTGGATGCCATCGCGGCTGTGCGCGCATTGGCAGGTCCGACCAACGGGCGTCTGGCTGCACCAGGCACTATCCGTGGTGACTACAGCATGAGTTTTCAGGAGAATATTGTGCATGCTTCTGACTCTCCGGAATCTGCTGCCATAGAATTGGCGCGTTTCTTCAAACCTGAGGAAATCTATGAGTACAAGCAGGCTACTTTTGATTATCTCTATGCAAATGACGAATATTGATTGGACTTATTGGACTTAAAGAATAAAAGGAGTAAAAAGATAAGGATGATATTGAAAAGATTCAAGATGTTGGCCGCAATGGCCGTAGCTTTGGTGATGGGTGGAGGTGCGCAGGCACAAGACCTGTTGGCCCGTCAGGCACCCGTTGACCGAAAGATGCGGGCGATAGACTCGGTGGCATTGCAACGTCAGATTGTGCGTGAACAGATGGAGTATCCCGGTTATGGCCTTTATCCTACATGGGATAATGAGCGTGTACATGTATATGCCGAAGTGGCTGTTCCCGATACGTTTGTGATAGACCTCCGAGGATTCTCTATGCCTACCAAGAACCAGCGAATTACCTCGAAGTTCGGCTATCGCCGTCGCTTCCGTCGCCAACATAAGGGGTTGGATGTGAAAGTGCAGATTGGAGATACCATCTATGCCGCCTTTGATGGCAAGATTCGGGTGGTGGCTGATCAGGGTCGTCGGAAGGGATACGGCAAGTATGTGGTTATCCGTCATGACAATGGGTTGGAGACCATTTATGGACACCTGTCCAAGCATCTGGTGATAGAGAATGAGTATGTCCGCTCGGGCCAACCCATCGGATTGGGAGGAAATACGGGACGTTCGACTGGCCCTCATCTTCACTTTGAAACCCGTCTGATAGGACAGGAATTGAATCCGGAGTTGTTGTTTGACTTCCCCAATCAGGATGTGACGGGAGACTCTTATACCTACTATTCGCCCAAGGCCAAGCGGAAGGCTGCCCAAGCATTGCGCGAGCGAGGCGAGAAGGTTCCCGAAGACATGGATATACGCTACTACAAAGTGCGCAAGGGAGACACGCTGTCAAAGATTTCCCATCGCTATGGAGTGAGCATCAGTGAACTGTGTCGGTTGAACAATATCAAACGTACGACAACGCTCAGATTGGGACAGTTGATACGCTATTCATAAACAGGCAAGTCCTAAAAATGCAGAAAAAATAGCAGGCTGAAAGGATGAATGAGGGTAAGAATGCCCTTTTTCATCCTTTCAGCCTTTAATTATTCCTTATTCGTTTCCCATATATCCGCTAAAATGCTTACCTTTGCACACCATTAGCGAGAAATGACAAAGATGAAAGATACTACACAACAGTTTGAGCAGGTGATGGCCTCGTGTCGCGAGCTGTTTGCCAAGAAACTGCACGACTATGGCGCAGCGTGGCGTATCATGCGCCCCGTTTCTGTGACCGATCAGATATTTATCAAAGCCAACCGCATTCGTAGCCTTGAGACAAAGGGTGTGAGTCTGGTGGGCGAAGGTATCCGTCCGGAATTTGTCGCCATTGTCAATTATGGCATCATCGGGTTGATACAGTTGGAACTGGGTTATGCCGAGCGGGACGACATGACTCCCGAACAGGCGTTGTCACACTATGACCGCTGGGCCAAACAGACGCTGGAGCTGATGCTGAAAAAGAATCACGACTATGATGAGGCTTGGCGTGGAATGCGTGTGAGTTCGTACACAGACCTGATACTGATGAAACTCTATCGTACCAAGCAGATTGAGGGGCTGGACGGAAAGACCTTGGTGTCGGAAGGCATTGATGCCAATTATATGGATATGATAAATTATGCCGTCTTCGGACTGATAAAACTGGATTTTGGAGAATAGCATCAGAAATACCGTATTGACGTGGTATGCCAACATCTGTCGTCTGCTGTTGGCCGTCGTTTTTGTGTTCTCAGGCTTTGTAAAAGCCAATGATCCGACCGGCTTTCAGTATAAATTGCACGACTATGCCACTGCTTTTGGCCTGACAGCGTGGGTTTCTGAGTCCCTGTTGCTGGCGGCTGCCATTGGTATGGCAGCGTTGGAGTTTGCGCTAGGTATCTATCTGCTTTTGGGCTTCAATCGGAGGTTTGCTTCGGGAATGTCCGTGCTGCTGATGCTGTTCATGACACCTCTTACCCTTTATCTGGCATTGGAGAATCCGGTGAGTGACTGTGGATGTTTTGGAGACGCGGTCGTATTGACCAACTGGCAGACGTTCTGGAAAAATGTAGTTTTGCTGTTGGCTGCCATTTCGGTTTTCTGCCTGCGTGGCAGGATTGTCCGTTGGATATCGCGTCATAGCGAATGGATGGTGTCGGTGTATATGTTGCTGTATATCTGTATCTTCTCATATTATACACTGAAACATTTGCCCGTATTTGACTTCCGACCCTATCACATAGGAGCCGACATCCGTGCGGGGATGGAGATGCCGGAAGGAGCATTGCCACCGCTGTACGAAACCATTTTTGTGATGGAGCGTGATGGTGAGCAGAAGGAGTTCGGCATTGAAGATTATCCTGATGAATCATGGACTCTCGTAGAGCGGAAGACAATACTGAAAAGGGCTGGTTATGAACCGCCCATTCATGATTTCTCCCTGATGTCCATGCAGGATGGGGAGGACCTTACAGAGCGTGTGTTGGCTGACAGTTCATACACATTCTTGTTGGTCGCCTATGATTTGAACAAGGCCGATGATGGCTACACAGATCTGGTCAATGAGGTATATGATTACTGTCGTGCCCATCAGTATCAGTTCCTGGCTCTGACAGCTTCGGGAGAGGATGAAGTGGAGCAATGGCTTGACCGTACGGGTGGAGAGTATCTCTTTTGTGGGGTGGACGAAACGACGTTGAAAACTGTGGTACGTTCCAATCCGGGAATGCTGTTACTGAAGGAAGGTGTGGTGGTAAACAAGTGGGCCAATGCGGATATTCCGGACGAATACCAACTGGTGGCTTCTCTGGACGAACTGCCTTTGGCAAAGGTTCAGGTGCATAGCGTGATGTCCAAGATATTCACGTGTCTGTTGTGGTTCTTGGTACCTTTGTCTTTGATTCTCATGCTCGACCGTATATGGAACTTTTCAGGAAGAAAGAATAAACATGATTATATAAACCCTTTAAAAAACAAAAAAGTAGAAATGAGAAAAAACATTGTCGCAGGTAACTGGAAAATGAACAAGACCCTGCAGGAAGGTATTGCTTTGGCAAAAGAGTTGAACGAGGCATTGGCAGCTGACAAACCCAATTGCGATGTAGTAATCTGTACTCCCTTCATTCACTTGGCTTCTGTCACTCCGTTGGTGGACAGTGCTGTGATTGGCGTGGGTGCCGAGAACTGTGCAGATAAGGTTTCAGGTGCTTACACAGGTGAAGTTTCTGCAGAAATGGTAGCTTCTACAGGTGCCCAGTATGTCATCTTGGGCCACTCAGAGCGCCGTGCATACTATGGTGAAACCGTTGAAATCCTGGAAGAGAAGGTGAAACTGGCATTGGCAAACAACCTGAAGCCCATCTTCTGCATTGGTGCAGTGTTGGAAGAGCGTGAGGCTAACAAGCAGAACGAAGTTGTTGCAGCTCAGTTGGCTTCTGTATTCTCACTTTCAGCTGAGGATTTTGGCAAGATTGTGTTGGCTTACGAACCCGTTTGGGCTATCGGAACAGGTAAGACTGCCACTCCCGAACAGGCACAGGAGATTCATGCTTACATCCGCTCATTGGTAGCAGAGAAGTATGGTCAGGAGGTTGCTGACAACACTTCAATCCTTTATGGCGGAAGCTGCAAACCCAGCAATGCTAAGGAATTGTTTGCTAACCCCGACGTTGACGGTGGTCTGATTGGTGGTGCTGCTTTGAAGGTTGCTGACTTCAAGGGTATCATTGATGCTTTCAAATAATTGAATGACAAAAAAGGCTTCTTGCTTCTCCCGTTCGGGATGGGCAATGAAGCCTTTCCTTATTGACAGATTATGGAGAAAAGACACTTGAGACTGTTCAGTATAGGACTCTTGTTGTGCGGTGGGTTGTCCGCTAGTGCCCAAGAGACAATCTTTGACCGTCTGGAGAAAAGGCAGCCGGGTGAAGGGGTTGTCACTATTCACCAGGATGCCCGTTTGAAAAATTGGGTAGGCCGGATGCGTACCAATTCCTCTGGAGCACAGAAACCTACACAGAAGGTGCAGGGTTTCCGGGTTCAGGTGTTTGCTGGAAACAATTCGCAGCAAGCACGTACGGAAGCTACCCAAATGGCCACTAAGGTAAAGGAATTGTTTCCCGACCTTGAGGTCTATACTCAGTTTGTCTCTCCCCGTTGGCTTTGTCGTGTAGGCGATTATCGGAGTATCGAAGAGGCCGATGCAGTGATGCGCCAATTGAAGGAGACGGGCGACTTCAAGGAATTGTCTATCGTGCGTACCGTTATCAAACTGTGACGTACGTGGCTTATGTATATATATAATTAAGGTATATCAATTGTCCAATGTCTATTTTGCAATCAAATATGCAGGCCGAAGAAGAGTTGTCGCAAGAGGTGGGCGAACTGAAGGCCCACTACAAACAGATTCTCTCCTTGTTGGGAGAGGACGTTGAGCGCGAAGGCTTGCTGAAAACTCCCGAACGAGTGGCCAAAGCCATGCTGACCTTGACGAAAGGTTATCGGATGGACCCCAAAGCCGTGTTGAATTCGGCAAAGTTCAAAGAAGATTATCGCCAGATGGTCATCGTGAAGGATATAAACTTCTATTCGCTCTGCGAACACCACATGCTCCCCTTTTATGGGAAAGCTCATGTGGCCTATATCCCTAACGGATACATTACGGGCTTGAGCAAGATTGCCCGTGTGGTTGACATCTTTTCGCATCGTCTGCAGGTACAGGAGCGCATGACTACCCAAATCAAAGAGTGTATCCAGGATACGCTGAATCCTTTGGGAGTAATGGTGGTCATTGAGGCCAAACACATGTGTATGCAGATGCGCGGGGTGGAGAAGCAGAACTCCATTACCACTACATCTGACTTTACGGGTGCGTTCAATCAGGCCAAGACGCGTGAAGAGTTCATGAATTTGATTCGGGGTGGTCAGTTTTGATAATTGACCCTCGAATCTTTTTTCTGCCTTTATCTGTGGCAATTTGTACAAAATAGGTGGTCGAATTGCCAAATTTTCATTAGAAATTTGCCTATACAGCTTGTTATCATTATTTTTGCGTCATTGATTTGCCGGTCAGTAGTGACTGGTGGCGTATATCCATTAATTTAATTATAGAACAAGACATGAAAATTACTAGAAGATTTGGAGCTACTCTCTTCGCGATGGCATTGTCTGTCTCTTTGGTCGGACAGAATGAGCCTTACAAGAATGCATCGCTGTCTCCAGACGAACGTGCGGCTGACCTAGTGAGCCGTCTTACACTGGAAGAAAAAGTGGCATTGATGCAGAATGCCTCTCCGGCAGTACCTCGTTTGGGTATCAAACCTTATGAATGGTGGAACGAGGCTTTGCACGGAGTGGGACGTGCCGGATTGGCTACGGTTTTCCCTCAATCAATCGGTATGGGTGCTTCGTTTGACGATGCATTGCTGTACGAAGTGTTCAACGCCGTCAGTGATGAGGCTCGTGCCAAGACTCGTCTGGCCCGCGAGAAAAACAGCTACAAACGCTATCAGGGACTGACTTTCTGGACACCCAATATCAATATCTTCCGCGATCCGCGTTGGGGACGTGGACAGGAAACCTATAGTGAAGACCCCTTCCATACGGCACAGATGGGTATGGCTGTGGTGCGCGGATTGCAAGGCCCCGAAGATAGCAAGTATGACAAAACCCACGCCTGTGCCAAGCACTTTGCCGTACATTCAGGCCCAGAGTGGAACCGCCACAGCTTTGATGCCAAGAACATTAATCCGCGTGACCTGTGGGAGACTTACCTGCCTGCATTCAAGGACTTGGTGCAGAAGACCAAGGTGAAAGAGGTGATGTGCGCCTACAACCGCTACGAGGGTGACCCTTGCTGCGGCAGTGACCGCCTGCTGATGCAGATTCTGCGTGAGGAATGGGGCTTCGAGGGAATTGTGGTGAGCGACTGTGGAGCCATCCGCGACTTCTTCATGAAGAACCATCATGAAACCCATAAGGATAGGGACGATGCTTCGGCTGCTGCCGTGTTGAGCGGTACGGACTTGGAGTGTGGAAGTTCGTACAAAGGCTTGGTGGATGCTGTGAAAAACGGCTATATCAAGGAAGCTGACATCGATCGCGCAGTGCGTCGTCTGTTCAAAGCCCGCTTCGAATTGGGCGAAATGGATCCCTCAACACCGTGGGACACCATTCCGGCATCGGTCATCAACAGCCGCAAACATCAGCAGTTGGCATTGGAGATGGCCCGCAAGAGTATTGTGCTCCTGGAGAATGAGAACAATATCCTTCCTTTGAAGAAGGGACAGACCATTGCTCTGATAGGTCCTAATGCCAATGATTCAGTGATGCAGTGGGGTAACTACAACGGATTCCCCGGCCATACTGTGACATTGCTTGAGGCCATGAAAAAGTATCTTCCGGCTGATAAGTTGATATATGCTCCGGCCTGCGACCGTACGGCCGAGACTGTCTTTGTCAGCCTGTTCGACCAGTGCAGCACAGCCAAGGGACAAGGATTCGATGCCCGCTTCTGGAGCAACAACCAGTTCGATGGCGAGCCTGTGGCTACTGCCCGTCAGACAACTCCCATTCTCTTCACTACGGATGGTGCTACAGCTGTGGCGCCTGGTGTGCCTCTCACCCAGTTCTCGGGTATCTATCAGGCAACTTTCCGTCCGAAGGAGAGTGGCAAGGTGGATTTCCAGATAAAGATGCGTGGCGAATATACCCTGCTCATCAATGGCAAGGAGGTAGCCAAGGACGAAGGAGCCATCAAGCAGACCACCGTATTCTACACCATGGAGGCCAAGGCTGGCAAGCAGTATGACATCGAGCTACGCTACCGGCATATTGAAAAATCAGCCAATCTCAGTTTCGACATGGGTTCCAGCCGTCCCGTAGATATTCCAGCTCTGCTGAAGACGGTGGAAAAGGCTGACGTCGTGGTGTTTGCCGGAGGTATTGCTCCCAGCCTTGAAGGCGAAGAGATGCCGGTGAGCGCTCCCGGTTTCCGGGGTGGTGACCGCGAGGATATCCAGCTTCCTGCCGTTCAGCGTCGTGTCGTAAAGGCGTTGAAGGATGCCGGCAAGCGCGTGGTCTTCATCAACTTCTCTGGTTCAGCTATGGGACTGGTGCCTGAAAGCCGCCATTGCGAGGCTGTCCTTCAGGCATGGTATCCCGGTCAGGCTGGTGGTACAGCCATTGCTGATGTCCTTTTGGGACGCTACAATCCTGCCGGTCGTCTGCCCGTGACCTTCTATCGCGACATCAAACAACTTCCTGACTTCCAAGACTATTCAATGCGAGGCCGTACTTACCGCTATTTCCGCGGTGAACCGCTCTATTCGTTCGGTTACGGACTCAGCTACACTACCTTTGAATACGGTAAAGTCAAGGCTTCCAAGATGGCTATGAGCAAGGATGAGACCCTCACACTGACGGTGCCTGTGATGAATACGGGTAAGGTTGCCGGCGAAGAGGTTGTGCAAGTATATATCCGTCGGGTGGATGATGCCGAAGGTCCTATCAAGAGTCTGAAAGCCTTCAAACGTATCTCTCTGAAACCCGGACAACAGCAACTGGTGAAGATTGAACTTCCTGCTGAACGTTTTGAGTGCTTCGATGCCAAGAGCAATGCCATGCGTGTCATGTCCGGCAAGTATGAAATCATGTACGGTGGCAGTTCTCGTGCGGAGGATTTGCAGAAGATTCCGTTCGTAATCAAATGATGTGATGTTTGAGGTTTAAGGTAGGCTGTCTAATTTGAAGTACCCTGTTTTTGTTCTGATTTAACGCGTAAGTGCGTGAGGTTCAGTAGTAACCATAACTCTCCCTCTAAGTTAGAGGGAGTCCCCGTAGGGGGAGGGCGTGTGTCTATAAAGTCTTCATTTTACACACTCCTCCGGCCTAAAGGCCACCTCCCCTAACTTAGGGGAGGAGTGGTAGTTACTCCGCTCCTTATATCAAACTTACGCTAAATTAAGATAAAAGTGAGAACATCAAATTGGACACCCTAAGTTTAAGGTTTAAAGTTCAAGACCCACCCCCTCCCTGTGAGGGAGGGGGCTTTGAATACTCCGCACGTCATTGTTTGTGGCATTCTCAAGGAAGGTGTGTCAAAAATAAATTTAGGCACGGATTACACGGATTAACACGGATTTATATTTCATTTTTATACCAGAACGGTTATAATTTATCCGTGTAATCCGCGTAATCCGTGCCTAAAAAAACAAATGGTTTCATTTTGACACACACTCTTTAGGTGGGTCTTGAACCTTGAACCTTCAACATTGTTATTAAACAGTATGAAACGTAAGCTCCTTATCCTCCTTGGTTCTCTATCTTTGGCTTTAGGGTTGTTAGGGATTGCTCTTCCCTTGCTGCCCACCACGCCTTTTCTGTTATTGTCAGCCACCTGTTATTTTCATGGGTCGGACAGGCTTTACCGCTGGCTCATGGCTCATCCCACATTGGGCCCCTATATCCGTAGCTTTCGCGAGGACAAAGCTATCCCTCTTCGTGCCAAAGTGGTATCCGTCACCATGGTGTGGGTCACTTTGCTCTATTGCATCTTCTTTGTTGTCAATCCGCTTTGGCTTCGTATCCTCCTTTTCTTGCTTGCCATCGGCATCAGTTGGCACATACTCTCCTTCAAGACACGTCCTTCGGAGAGGTGACATTTGTTATAATCAGCGTTGATACTCAGAATGTTCTGCTTATGACAGAACAAGAACAGGCAAAGAGAGGAGCTTCTTTGCTCTTCTCTTGCTTGTTCAAAATTGAAAGGAAGTAAACCAATATTATGACTAAGTTAAAAGCAAGTCAACGATAACTAAAAATAAAGT
>JAFXDL010000215.1 GCA_017516265.1 Bacteroidaceae bacterium | reverse complement strand
TTGTTCAAAATTGAAAGGAAGTAAACCAATATTATGACTAAGTTAAAAGCAAGTCAACGATAACTAAAAATAAAGTTTAACTCAGTCAATCTCGACTATAAATTAGATAGAAAGTAGTCAACGGAAATCGTTAACATACAAGAATATGGCCAAATTCTATCTAGTGTCTCACCAAAATCTATCAGCTGATCGGGTTCAGGATATCAGCTGAAAGAATTTCTTCTATCAGCTGAAAGAATTTCCTCGGACACCTGATAGAATTTGGCCGGTCTTAGACATGTTTTTCAGAGTCTAAAACTGACTTTCTTATATTACTTAAATTTCGCTTCTAGAAATGCCAATGTTTATTTGCTTTGCTCATCGAAAAGACTCTTTTGATTCTTTTATTATACATTACAAACAAACAGCATTCGGTTAGCCAGTCTGAAGTACTGCCTTCATGCTGGTAGCGTACTGCCAAGGCGTTGGCAGAGTACTGCCTCCATGCTGGCAGAGTACTGCCACGGTGATGGCAGTGTACTGCCAACGGCGTTGGCAGTGGCGAATGGAACTTTTACGCGCGCGTACCTTATATTATATATAGTTATAAAATGAAATCAGTGTCATCCGCCTTATCCGCGTCTGAAAAATCAAATAGTGACACCTCTTCAAGAAAGAATCAAGACTCTATGTTTTGCCGTAGCGGACAAAAAGTGTTCTCCTTATTGCCGGTGAGTGGAATATTTCTTGTATCTTTGCTCGCTCAAAACAGAATTGTTTTTGAATAAGCGAAAAGAAATATCTGCATGGCAAATAAGAAAATAGTGAGAAATTGGCGTGTGCCGAAGGGACAGGAGTTGACCGAATTGGACAAGAAGGTGCTCTATTTCCAGAACAAAGGTTGTCTGGTTCCGAAACGGAAACTGATAAAGACGCCTGAACAGATAGAGGGTATCCGCCGTAGTGGAGTGGTGAATACGGGAGTGCTGGACTTGATAGCCAGTGAGATACGGGCAGGAATGAGTACGGCCGAGATAGACCGCCTGGTGTATGACTACACGGTGGGGCATGGTGCTGTGCCTGCTCCGCTGAACTACGAGGGATTTCCGAAGAGTGTGTGTGTCAGCATCAACGAAGTCGTTTGCCACGGCATTCCTTCGGAGGACGAGATACTAGAGGAGGGCGACATTGTGAATGTGGATGTATCGACCATCCTGGACGGATACTACAGTGATGCTTCGCGCATGTTTGTGATAGGGGAGACCACTCCTGAGAAACAACGACTGGTGGATGTGGCACGCGAATGTCTGGAGATTGGGATGCAGGCGGCACGTCCGTTTGGCTTTGTGGGCGACATTGGCAATGCCATTCAGCGCCATGCCCACAAGAATGGTTTCTCGGTGGTGCGCGACCTCTGCGGACATGGTGTGGGACTGGAGTTTCACGAAGAACCCGATGTGGAGCACTTCGGCCGGAAGGGGACAGGTATGCTGTTGGTGCCCGGCATGGTGTTCACCATTGAGCCGATGATAAACATGGGCACTTACGAGGTGTTTGTGGATGAAGAGGACGGCTGGACGGTGGTTACAGAGGACGAACTCCCCTCGGCACAGTGGGAACATACCTTCCTGATGACGGAGGATGGAGTGGAGATATTGACGTATTGAGAACCAAAAAGCCCTTCAACTGTTTGTCAAATCAATAGAAAGCATTACTTTTGCATCGTGAATGCGTGGTGAGGTGTCCGAATGTGGCGAAGAAGAAAGCCTCGTGAAGCATCATCATCATCGTCTGTCAGCAAAAGTGGTAAAAGGATGAAAGATATAATAATATTAGGAATAGAGTCTTCGTGTGACGACACTTCGGCGGCGGTTATCCGTAACGGAGTGCTGCTTTCCAACGTGGTGGCCGGACAGGCTGTGCACGAGTCGTATGGAGGAGTGGTGCCGGAGTTGGCCAGTCGTGCCCATCAGCAGAATGTGGTGCCCGTGGTGCACGAAGCCCTGAAGCGTGCCGGAGTGAAGAAGGAGGAGCTGAGTGCTGTGGCTTTCACACGAGGTCCCGGTCTGATGGGGTCGTTGCTTGTGGGTGTTTCGTTTGCCAAGGGATTTGCCCGTGCGTTGGGGATTCCCATGGTGGATGTCAATCATTTGCAGGGACATGTGTTGGCACATTTCATCAAAGAAGAGGGGGTGGAGCATCATCATCCGAAGTTCCCGTTCCTCTGTCTGCTGGTGTCGGGCGGAAACTCCCAGATTGTCTTGGTGAAGGCCTATAACCAGATGGAAATCATAGGCCAGACTATCGACGATGCTGCGGGCGAGGCCATAGACAAATGCTCTAAAGTGATGGGGTTGGGCTATCCTGGTGGTCCTATTATCGACAAGTTGGCCAGACAGGGAAATCCCCAGGCCTACACGTTTGCCAAGCCGCACATTGCAGGATATGACTATAGCTTCAGCGGACTGAAAACTTCGTTTTTATACTCCTTGCGCGACTGGCTGAAGGAGGATTCCGACTTCATCGAGCATCATAAGGAAGACCTGGCCGCATCGTTGGAGGCTACGATTGTGGATATACTGATGAACAAGCTCCGCAAGGCTGCCAAGGACCTGAAAATAAAGGAAGTGGCGGTGGCTGGAGGTGTATCGGCCAATACGGGGTTGCGGAATGCCTTCCTCGACCATGCCCGCCGTTACGGATGGAATGTATATATACCGAAATTTGGCTATACGACCGACAATGCAGCCATGATAGCCATTACGGGTTACTTCAAGTATCAGGACAAGGAGTTTTGCACAATAGATATGCCTGCCTATTCGCGGGTTTCGTTTTAGTGTTCACCTTTAACTTTAATAGAGTATGAATATGTCGTTGGAAACTAAGTTTATAAGTAGAGAGATAAGTGAGCTGATGTGGAAGGAGGGGATAACCCTGGCTACGGCGGAAAGTTGTACGGCTGGTAATCTGGCTGCAGCCATTACGGCCATACCCGGAAGCTCACATTATTATAAAGGAGGCGTAGTGGCCTATGCCAACCAAGTGAAGGAAAATCTGCTGCGTGTGGATGTCAATACGATTGAGACCTATGGGGTGGTGAGCGAAGAGACGGTGTGTGAAATGGTGAAGGGTGCCATGGATACGCTGAATACCGATTATGCCATTGCCACGTCGGGAGTAGCCGGTCCTGGAGGAGGAAGCCCTGACATTCCGGTAGGTACCATCTGGATTGCCGTGGGAAGCAGAAATAAAATTGTTACGATGAAGTTGGAAGGAGACGACGGACGCGAGCAAAATATCTCAAAAGCAACCAAATCTGCCCTCCATTTGATGCGAGATTTGCTTAAAGAAGAACAAAATCAGGATTAAATTGCGAATTAATTGCCAAAATACTTGGTTATTAGGAATAAAAGTTGTTACTTTGCACCCTGTTTGAGATAAGCGTGTAAGAAAAACGTAAAAAGTAAGATAGAAATGTCGAAAATTTGTCAAATTACCGGAAAGAAAGCCATGGTTGGCAACAATGTTTCGCACTCAAAGAGAAGAACCAAGAGAGTCTTTGATGTGAACTTGTTTAACAAGAAGTTCTACTATGTAGAGCAGGATTGCTGGATTAGCCTGAAGATTTGTGCTGCTGGTCTGCGCGTGATTAATAAGAAAGGTTTGGATGCTGCATTGAACGATGCTGTAGCCAAAGGTTATTGTGATTGGAAAACGATTAAAGTAATCGCTTAATAAAAAGAGGAGGATTGAAGTATGGCTAAGAAGGCAAAAGGTAATAGAGTACAGGTTATCCTTGAATGTACTGAAATGAAAGAAAGTGGTCTGCCCGGTACTTCTCGTTACATCACAACGAAGAACCGCAAGAACACTACAGAGAGATTGGAGTTGAAGAAGTATAACCCCATCCTGAAGAGAGTGACAGTTCACAAGGAAATTAAATAAAAAAGTAGAATAACTCATGGCAAAGAAAACAGTTGCAACCCTTCAGACTGGTAAAGAAGGACGTTCATATACGAAGGTTATCAAGATGGTGAAGTCGCCCAAGACTGGTGCTTACATCTTTGATGAACAGATGGTGCCCAATGACAAGGTTCAGGACTTCTTTAAGAAATAAGAATACCTGAATTTTAGGATATAAAGATTAGAAAAGTCTCTTTCATTGAAGAATGAAGGAGACTTTTTTTGTTAAATAGTTGATTTGTTGTATCTTTGTAGCTGAAACAGAAAAAGTGAATAAATATGGGATTTTTTAGCTTCTTTTCAAAGGACAAGAAGGAAACCTTGGACAAGGGTCTTTCTAAAACGAAAGAGAGTGTGTTTGGAAAGATTGCCCGTGCTATCGCTGGGAAATCAAAGGTTGACGATGAGGTGTTGGACAACCTGGAGGAGGTGTTGATTACCTCGGATGTAGGAGTCGAGACCACTCTGACTATCATCAAGCGCATAGAGGAACGTGTGGCAAAGGACAAGTATGTCAACACGGAAGAGCTCAATGGTATCTTGCGCGATGAGATTGCATCGTTGCTGACCGAGAACAATACGGCTGACACCGAGGGGTATGAGATTCCTGAGGGAAAGAAGCCGTATGTAATGATGGTGGTGGGAGTCAACGGTGTGGGAAAGACCACTACTATCGGAAAACTTGCTTACCAGTTCAAGAAAGCTGGAAAGTCTGTATATCTGGGTGCTGCAGACACTTTCCGTGCTGCAGCCGTAGAGCAACTCTGTATCTGGGGCGAGCGTGTGGGTGTGCCTGTGGTGAAGCAGCAGATGGGAGCAGACCCGGCTTCTGTGGCCTATGATACACTGAGTTCGGCTGTGGCCGGTGGGGCTGATGTGGTGATTATTGATACTGCCGGACGCTTGCACAACAAGATTGGCTTGATGAACGAGCTGACCAAGATAAAGAATGTGATGAAGAAGGTGTTGCCTGATGCGCCGCATGAGGTGTTGCTGGTGCTGGACGGCTCTACCGGACAGAATGCCTTTGAGCAGGCCAAGCAGTTTACGAAGGCTACCGAAGTGACGGCTATGGCTATCACCAAGTTGGACGGTACGGCAAAGGGAGGAGTGGTCATCGGTATCAGTGACCAGTTCAAGATTCCAGTGAAGTACATCGGCTTGGGTGAAGGCATGGAGGACTTGCAGGCTTTCAACAAAAAGGAATTTGTAGATTCGTTATTTGGTGAAGGCAAATGAAGCGCAAGACCATTGATATAGTGACCCTCGGGTGTTCAAAGAATCTGGTGGACTCGGAAAGGCTAATGTTCCGTCTGAAGGAATACGGTTATGATGTGACCCACGACAGTGCTTCTCCTGAAGGTGAGATTGTGGTTATAAACACATGCGGGTTCATTGGAGATGCCAAGGAGGAATCCATCAATACCATTCTTGAATTTTGCCAGGCTAAAGAAGAGGGACTGGTGGAGAAGGTGTTCGTAATGGGGTGCCTTTCAGGACGTTATATGAAGGAACTTCAGGAGGAAATCCCGCAGGTGGACAAGTATTATGGGAAGTTTGACTGGGTGAACCTGCTGGAGGATTTGCAAGAAGGGGAGGGGTGTCATCATCATCATACCGAATTGGAGTACCAGATGCAGCGTTGTCTGACGACCCCGTCCCATTATGCTTATCTGAAGATTTCGGAAGGGTGCAACCGCGATTGTGCCTATTGTGCGATACCTATCATCACGGGCAAGCATGTTTCCCGCCCCATGGAGGAGGTGTTGGACGAGGTGCGTATGCTGGTGGCTCAGGGTGTGAAGGAGTTTCAGGTGATAGCTCAGGAGTTGACCTATTACGGAGTCGATTTGTACAAGAAACAGATGCTGCCCGAATTGATAGAGCAGATGGCTGAAATACCGGGTGTAGAGTGGATTCGTCTGCACTATGCCTATCCGGCCAAATTCCCGATGGAACTGTTCAGGGTGATGCGCGAGCATAAGAATGTGTGCCGCTATATGGACATAGCCTTGCAGCACGTGAGCGACCGTATGCTCCAGCGGATGCATCGACATGTGTCTAAGAATGAGACCTATGAACTGATCAGACGTTTCCGTGAGGAGGTTCCGGGTATCTGTCTGCGCACCACCTTTATGGTAGGCTTTCCGGGAGAGACGGAGGAGGACTTCGAGGAGTTGAAGGAGTTTGTCCGTTGGGCCAAGTTTGACAGGATGGGAGCCTTTGCCTATTCAGAAGAAGAGGGAACCTATTCTGCCGAGCATTATCAAGACGATGTTCCCGAGGATGTGAAGCAGCGTCGCTTGGACGAGCTGATGGCTATCCAACAAGAAATAGCCCTGGCGTCATCATCATCATTCGTGGGGCAGACTCTCCGTGTGGTCATAGACCGTCTGGAGGGTGATTATTATGTGGGGCGCACGGAATTTGATTCGCCCGAAGTGGATCAGGAGGTGCTGATACATCGGCAGGCGGGTGAATTGCATATTGGCACTTTCTATAATGTGGAGATAACCGGTGCCGAGGAGTTTGACCTGTATGCCGTGCTCGTTGAGTAATTGTTTGAGAGTGAATACTTAAAAGAAAATCTGTATCATGAACAATAAAGAGTTCTTGGAGTCTTTGTCCGCAAAATGGGGACGTAGTCAGGAAGATACGGCGGCGCTGGCCTCTCGTATCGTTTCGATTATGTCTGAAGAATTGCAGGAGGGGAATGCGGTGTGCATCCAGGATTTCGGGACTTTTGAGGTCAAGAAGAAGATGGAGCGCGTATGTGTCATTCCATCTACCGGACAACGTGTGCTGGTGCCTCCTAAACTGGTGTTGGTCTTCAAGCCTGCGGCGGCATTGAAGGAGCAGATGAAGTGATGCTTTTCTTTTACTTCTCTTCCTACCTGTTGTTGTGATGTGATAAATGTGATTCTGCTATGGCTGGAAAACTCTATAAAGGTGATATTCAGGAGATTCTTGTACGTGAGACGGGAATGACTGACACGGAGGCTTCGGAGGCTGTCCGTCAGTTCTTTGGGCATATTATCAGTGCCTTGGAGACAGACCGCTATGTGAAGGTCAAGAATTTGGGTACCTTCAAATTGATAGATGTGGAGGCTCGTCAGAGTGTGGATGTCACTACGGGTGGGCGTATCGAGATTCCAGAGCATAAGAAAGTGTCGTTTGTGGCAGATTCGGCTTTGAAAGATTTGATAAACAAGCCTTTTTCTCATTTTGAGACTGTGGAATTGAAGGAAGGTGTGAATCTTTCTGAAGAGGAGGAAGTGCCAGTCTTGGAAGAAGGAACAGCTGATAAAGGTGAAGAGATAGCAAATGAGGAGACTACAGGTGAGGAGAAATCTAGTGAAGAGACAGCAAATGAGGAGGCTACAGATGAGGAGAAAGAAGGGGAAGAGGCTGTAAATGAGGAGACTGCAGGTGAGGAGGAAGAAGTTATAGATGAGGAGCAGGCCGTAAATGAAGAACTCATAGTGGCGGAGAATCAAACTGGTGAGGAAGAGCAACTGGCAGAGG
>JAFXDL010000214.1 GCA_017516265.1 Bacteroidaceae bacterium | reverse complement strand
GTGATTGGGACCTCTCACTGGTTGACCCTGAGGAATTGGCCAAGTCGCAAGCTACCCTTGTCTATGGACAGATGAACGAACCACCGGGTGCACGCCAGAGTGTGGCCCTATCGGGACTTACGATTGCTGAAGCCTTCCGCGACCAAGGAAAGGAGGAGGGTAAGTCCAGTGACATACTCTTCTTCATTGACAATATCTTCCGCTTCACTCAGGCAGGCTCTGAAGTGTCGGCTTTGCTCGGACGTATGCCTTCGGCCGTGGGATACCAACCGACACTTGCTACGGAAATGGGACAGATGCAGGAGCGAATCACCTCCACCAAGCATGGCTCCATCACTTCGGTGCAAGCCGTATATGTGCCTGCCGATGACTTGACCGACCCTGCACCGGCTACGACCTTTGCACACCTCGATGCTACCACGGTGCTCAGCCGAAAGATTACGGAGCTGGGTATCTATCCGGCCGTTGACCCGTTGGAATCCACTTCGCGCATTCTTGATCCGCTTGTAGTAGGACAAGATCACTACGAGACGGCGCAACGGGTGAAGCAAATCCTGCAACGCAACCAAGAGTTGCAAGACATCATCTCCATCCTGGGTATGGACGAACTGAGCGAAGCCGACCGGCAGACGGTGAACCGTGCACGCCGTGTACAACGTTTCCTTTCGCAACCCTTCCATGTGGCCGAGAAGTTTACGGGTGTGCCTGGTGTGATGGTTTCCATTGAAGACACCATCCGTGGCTTCCGCATGATTCTCGATGGTGAGGTTGACCACCTGCCTGAGCAGGCATTCCTCAACGTGGGCACCATTGAAGATGCCATTGAAAAGGGAAAGAGACTCTCTGAAAACCTATCTTAAAAAGAGAATCTTGAAATGACAAATGTAATGGGAAACGATAATAGCACTATACAATCCAACTCCTCAACCCTTCGGGGAGAGTTAGAGGGGGACTTTAGAGGAGGGCTTTCGCTTCATCTCCAAATCCTATCGCCCGAAAAACGGTTGTTCGACGGGCAGGTGAGCAAAATCTCCTTTCCTGGGACAAAAGGAAGGTTCACGGTGTTGCCTCGTCATGCAGCACTCATTTCGTCGCTCGACAAAGGGGTGATAAACTTTTCCGAAGTCAAAGGAGACAATCCTCATGAAGGGGTGGAGCACATCCAACCTATCCTTCGTGGATTTGTTGAAGTGAACAACAACGAAGTGGTGGCGTGTGTGGAAATCAGTGAAGAATGATGAATAACTTAAGAAAATGAACAGCCATACGATACGGACATATTTGCTGACCATGTTGTTTTGCCTGACGGGAGTGTGCCTTCCCTTGCAAGCATCATCAAACGCAGTTTCGGAGGATGGGGATGTTGACATCAAGGAGGTTATCCTCGACCACATTGGTGATGCCTACGAGTGGCATATCATGACGTGGGGTGATCATCACATCAGCATACCTTTGCCTGTGATAGTCTTCAGCCAGGAGAAGGGTTTTCATACTTTCCTTTCCCACAAGTTGCATCATGGCGAGTCCTACAATGGATTTTACCTTGCCACCGAGGGTGACCACAAGGGTAAGGTGGTAGAAACCCTTTCGACGGGTGAAACTGTACGTCCGGTAATTGACCTTTCGCTCACCAAGATAGCGGCCAGCATACTCATCAACAGTCTTTTGTTGGTCTCCATCATTCTCTTCGTAAGCCGTTGGTACAGTCGAAGGAGTGCTTCCGACGATGCACCGCGTGGCTTTGTGGGTATGATAGAGATGCTCATTGTGATGGTGTACGATGGCATCATCAAACCCAGCGTGGGCAAGGATTACGAGCGTTATGCACCTTATCTGCTCACTGCCTTCTTCTTTATTTTCCTCAGCAACCTGATGGGATTGATACCCATTTTCCCTGGTGGAGCCAATGTGACTGGAAACATAGCCATAACTCTTGTTCTTGCCATCTGTACGTTTCTTGCCGTCAATCTCTTTGGCACACGTGAATATTGGCGCGAAATCCTGTGGCCTGATGTCCCCATCTGGATGAAGTGTCCCATCCCCTTGATGCCTGTCATTGAAATATTCGGTCTCTTTACCAAGCCTTTTGCCCTCACAGTCCGTCTGTTGGCCAATATTATGGCTGGTCACTCAGTGATATTGGCATTGGTATGTATCATCTTCGTCACCCATTCGATGGGAGCGTTGTTAGGTGGAAGCATGACGGTCGTTTCGTTGCTATTCTGTACGTTCATGAATGTACTGGAGTTACTCGTTGCTTTCATACAAGCCTATGTGTTCACCATGCTTTCTGCCGTCTTCATCGGTATGTCAAGGGTGGAGCATCATGAAAAATAGAAATAATTCATAATTAATAATTCATAATTAAAAAAAAGAACTATGTTGTCATTAGTAGCATTGCAAGCAGCCGCAGGAGCTGTAGGTTTGAGTAAAGTTGGTGCAGCCATCGGAGCTGCCATTGCAGTAATTGGTGCCGCTTGGGGTATTGGAAAAATTGGAAGTGCAGCCATGGAAGCAATGGCACGTCAACCGGAGGCAGCAGGAGACATCCGCACTAGCATGATTATCGTGGGAGCATTGGTCGAAGGCGCCGCCTTGTTTGCCATTGTGGTATGCTTGTTAGCTTTGTTCTAAGAACTCTTTAAGAACCAGAAAATCATGTCACTGTTTACCCCCGATGTAGGATTGATCTTTTGGATGCTCCTTTCATTCGGTATAGTCTTTTTCGTGTTGGCCAAGTGGGGTTTTCCCGTCATCACCCGCATGGTGGACGACCGTAAGCGTTTTATTGACCAATCATTAGAGGCTGCTCGCGAGGCGAATGCCAAGTTGGAGGGCATCAAGGCTGAAGGTGAAGCCCTGTTGGCTCAAGCCCGCGAAGAGCAACGCCTGATACTGAAGGATGCAGCCAACACACGCGACCGCATCATAGAGGAGGCACGCGAAAAAGCTCGAACTGAAGGTGCACTCATGTTGGAAGAAGCCCGCCAGCAGATTCAGCATGAGAAGGAGGTGGCTATCCGCGACATCCGCCGACAAACGGCCGAACTGGCTATTGAGGTGGCCGAGAAGATTATGCGCACCAACCTCACTACCGAGCGCCAGCAGATGAACCTTGTCGATCGCTTGTTGGATGAGGTGGAGAAGAATTGAAAAAATTGAAAGTTAAAAATTAAAAGTAAAAAGTTAGCAAGTGTACATAGGACCCATAGCCAGAAGATACGCCAAAGCGTTGCTAGCCTATGCCACCGAGTGTAAGGCAGAAGCTAAGGTTTATGAACAGGTGTTTACCCTTTGTAGCACCTTGGCACGTGTGGATGACCTCCAGCGTGCCTTGCTCAATCCTGTGCTTGAGCGTACGGCAAAGGTAAGTTTGTTGCGTACAGCTTCGGGAGGAGAGTTTCATCCCGTGTGCGAACGTTTCATCGAACTTGTCTTTCAGCAACACCGTGAGCGCTATCTGCTTTTCATACTAGCTTCCTTCATAGCCCTTTACCGACGGGAAAAAGGCATTTACGTAGGGCAGCTCATCACAGCCGTCCCTCTAGATAAGGCTACCGAAGAGCACCTACGCACTATGGTTACCCAAGCGGTAAAGGGAACTGTAGAGTTCAATGTCCAAGTCGATCAAGAACTTCTTGGCGGATTTATCCTCCAACTTGACAACCAGCGCATGGATGCCAGTGTGAAAGGACAGCTCCGACAACTTAAAGCAGAACTGATGAAATGAGGGAATGAGAAACAGTAGTAGCTACAAGTAGGTATAGAGAATAGTAACTATCGTGTTTATGGTGACTATAATGGATGATAGCAACTGTAGTTTCTATAAATAAAGAATAATAAGGAAATCATATAATAGATATGTCTGATAATAGTATAAAGCCCAGTGAAGTGTCCGATATTCTGCTTCAGCAATTGCGTGACATTGATGTCAATCTGAAGTTTGATGAAGTGGGAACTGTGCTTCAAGTGAGTGACGGTGTTGCTCGCATCTATGGATTGAACAACGCTGAAGCTGAAGAATTGCTGGAGTTTGAAAATGGCGTGATGGCTATTGTGATGAACCTCGAAGAGGACAATGTCGGTGCTGTTTTGCTTGGCCCTACTGACCTCATCAAGGAGGGGATGGTGGTCAAACGCACAGGACGTATAGCCAGTATCCGGGTAGGAGAGGGGATGCTTGGACGTGTAGTCAATGCCATCGGCCAACCCATCGATGGTGGCAACGACATCAGCGGCACCCTCTATGAAATGCCACTAGAGCGCAAATCGCCCGGTGTCATTTTCCGCCAGCCGGTGAACGAACCTCTTCAGACAGGATTGAAAGCTGTCGATTCTATGATTCCCATCGGACGCGGACAGCGTGAGCTCATCATCGGTGACCGTCAGACGGGTAAAACCTCTATAGCCATTGACACCATCATCAACCAGCGTGCCAACTATGAAAAGGGCGAGCCTGTCTATTGCATCTATGTAGCTATCGGTCAGAAAGGATCTACCGTGGCCAACATTGTTGATACTTTGCGCGAACGAGGAGCTTTGGATTACACTGTGGTGGTGGCCGCTACAGCTGCCGATCCTGCCGCCATGCAATACTATGCACCCTTTGCCGGAGCTGCCATTGGTGAATATTTTCGCGACACTGGCCGTCATGCGTTGGTAGTATATGATGACCTTTCGAAGCAGGCCGTTGCCTATCGCGAAGTTTCTTTGATTCTTCGTCGTCCTTCGGGGCGCGAAGCATATCCGGGTGACATCTTCTATCTGCACTCACGTTTGCTCGAACGTGCGGCCAAAATCATCAAGCAGCAAGAGGTGGCCGAGCGTATGAACGACCTTCCTGATAGTCTTCGTGGTATTGTCAAGGGGGGAGGTTCACTTACTGCTCTGCCTATTATTGAGACTCAAGCAGGCGATGTCTCGGCCTACATCCCTACAAATGTCATCTCCATCACTGATGGCCAGATATTTCTCGAGGCTTCACTCTTCAATCAGGGTTTCCGTCCTGCCATCAATGTCGGCATCTCAGTGTCACGTGTGGGAGGTAGTGCCCAAATAAAATCGATGAAAAAGGTGGCTGGTACTCTCAAGATTGACCAGGCACAATACCGCGAACTGGAAGCCTTCTCAAAATTCAGCAGTGATATGGATCCAGTGACCGCGCAAACCATTGACCGCGGACGCAAAAACAACCAACTCCTTATCCAACCCCAATATTCTCCCATGCCCGTCGGTGAACAGGTGGCTATCCTCTATTGCGGCACCCGTGGCCTAATGGCTGGCATATCTGTAGAGAAAGTACGCGAGTTTCAAGAACTCTTCCTTGACCGTCTGCGTACCGAGCATCAGGCCGATGTCATCGATACCCTTGCCTCGGGCATCATCAATGATGAAGTGACCACCATCATTGAGCGCATCGCCAAGCAGGTAGGAGAGGGGATGACTCAAAATTAGTTAGACACAAAGCTCTCATCAGCTTCGCAGTCATAATTCATAATTTATAATTCATAATTAGAATAGTGGCTTCACTTAAAGAAATAAAGACTCGCATAGCCTCTGTCAAGAATACGCTGAAGATAACCTCGGCCATGAAGCTTGTGTCTTCGGCCAAACTTCATAAGGCACAGATGGCCATTGAAAACTTGCTGCCCTACAGTCAGCGGCTGGACGGCATTGTCAGTGCGTTGATGCAAGCAAACATATCTGTTGACAAGGTACAAGTTGACAAATTGACAAGGCCATGTGACACTAATCCTTCGTCAACTCGTCAACTTGTCAACTCGTCAACTGAACTAAAACGCGTTGCCCTTGTCGCTATCAGTAGTAGCGCCAGTCTCTGTGGTGGATTCAACAACAATCTTATCCGCTTGACCCAACACGTCATCGACGAATATACAGGAAAGGGGAGCAATATCCTCCTCATCCCCATCGGACGCAAGGTGGCGCAGGCGTTGGCTGTAAACAAGGATTCAGTTGTCAACTTGTCAACAGAATCTGACTACGTTTCTATCGGTGAAAAGCCCACCTATGCTGAAGCCGCCACACTTGCCACTCATTTGACGGAACTGTATCTTACCGGACAAGTTGACCGTGTGGAAATTCTCTATACCCATTATAAAAACATGGCAGTGCAAACCCTTACGCGCAAGCAGTTTTTGCCGTTTTTTAATGAAGAGAGAAGAGTGAAGAATGAAGAATCCGATAGAAAAGCTACACCATCGTCTGCACTCCCAGTTGAAGCATCACTCCTACACTCCAATACTTCTGAAGGAAGAGTGGAAAGTAAAGAAGGATTAGAAAATGCAGATTCTTCACTCTTCACTCTTCACTCTTCATTTATTCTTGAGCCATCCGCTCCTGAGTTGCTTGCTACGCTGTTACCGCAAGCGCTCTCCATGCGTCTCTATGCCATTCTGCTCGACTCATCTGCTGCCGAGCATGCTGCCCGTACCTTTGCCATGCAGACTGCCACTGATAATGGAGAAGCTCTCCTTCAGGAACTTAACCTTCAGTACAACAAAGGCCGTCAGCAAGCCATCACCAATGAGCTACTCGATATTGTTGGTGGTCAGATGCGCTGATGCTTCACATACTCTGTGATTCTAAAAAGATTGGGTTAGTCCGAAAGATGCCCTGCAAAAGTTTAGAGGAATAAGGGGGGAATAAACTTAGGCACGGATGACACGGATTAACACAGATTGAATTCCGAAAGACTCTTATTTATCTGTGTAATCCGTGTAATCCGTGCCTAAAAAAATAAAAGGATTACATTTTCACTCGTTGCCAGTTGCTTTATTTCATCAATTCATTCTTCTGCAATGTCCATCCGGGACGAGTTGCGAGCTGAGGTTTCTTTCCCTTGAACATCTTGGCCGCCCGTTTGTCGCCCTTCAGTTGCCAATCAAGCCAAGCGAGTGCTACGATGGAATATTCACCACCGTGAGGTTGCGCATAAGTGCCACCGTGACCAACAGGCAGATTGGCAAAACAAGCGGGTACGTGGCTTATTCGGCTGAAGTCGTCTTTTCCATTAGCATAGGCAATATCACTCTCGCCACCGAGCATATACATGACGGGACAATGTATCTCGTTCAACTTCTCTTTCGACGGCATAGGCATACCCGGCATAGCACCAGAAGCATTGTTGAAGAGGCCACTGTTGCACACCATGAGGGTTTTGATACGTGGGTCAGCACAGTTGTAAAGTGTTTGCAATCCGCCGCACGACATGCCAGCTACACAGATGCTCTGTACATCAATCTTTTGGTAATATGGCGATGTAGGATCTGCATTCTGAGCAATTACCCAATCCATAGATTCGACCTGTTGCTGGGTTGTTGAGCGGGGACCTTGGTAAGGTTCAGCACCATTGCGAGGGATATAGCCGGTAGCTACGACGAGGTATCCATGCGAGGCTATTTCGTTGAGGAATTTGTAGTGTTCAAAAGGACTGTTGAAGCAGGCCCCGTTTCCCCATACCAGTACAGGCAGAGGATTCTTGGCACTGAACTCGGTGAGGTCAAGGGGGACAAAGATGGTGTGTGCATCCAGAGTTGCCTCTTCCTTCATGATGGCTTTATAGGGGCCACGCCCACCTTTTTCCACTACGACTACGTTTTCTTCACTTCTAGTTTTCTCTTGTGCCTTCACCACGTGGGGTAACATCAGGCCTGCCATGGTCAGGGATATGACCCATAAACGATAATTTTTCATCTTCTTATTTAATTTGATTAATGTCTGTTGGGCAAATGTATGCTTTTCTCTTGAGATAGCAAACGTTGGTTCCTTATTTTTTTTGCAATGCAACGAAAAGGAAACAATATGAAGAAAAAATGATTGTAAGGATGAACGATGGAAATAATAATGCACTACATCAACGGGGCTAACAGACGGAAGAACGACTCTTCCACTTTGCGCCAGAGCGAACGGCGTGCCCAGCGTTGTGAGGAGATATGGGTGCAATGTTGTTGGTCAGCAAGGAAAGTGTCACGCAAACGAACGGCCGTGAAAGAGTCATACATGAAGGCATTGACCTCAAAGTTGTATTCAAAACTACGGAAGTCCATGTTGGTAGAGCCTACAGAGGATATGTGGTCATCAATGACAAGCGTTTTGGCATGCAGGAATCCCCGTTGGTAAAACAGAACCTTTACACCTGCCTCCATGACATCACGAAGGTATGAGCGTGAACACATCTGTACTACCCGGCTGTCACTTTTCCACGGAAGCATGATACGTACATCCACCCCCGACAGGGCTGCCGTCTGAAGGGCTGTCAGTATCTGTTCGGTAGGCATGAAGTAGGGAGTCTGTATGTATATGTACCGACGGGCCGAAGCGATAGCATGGAGATACCCTTGCATGATTTCGCGCCACCGTCCGACAGGTTTGGAGGTAACAATCTGTATGTGCGAATCTCCTTGAGCATCCTGCAGAGGATAGTATGCCGAGTCACTTATCTGTTCGCCCGTGACAAAACACCAGTCCATGAGGAATACCGTCTGCAACCCTTGTACGGCCATACCGCTGATGCCTAGTGAAGTGTCACGCCAGTTGCCCCACGGGAGTCCCTTCAAGTACCGGTCGGCTATGTTCATGCCACCGATAAAACCGATGCGTCCGTCGATGATGGCAATCTTTCGGTGGTTGCGATAGTTCATCCGTCGGCTGAAGATGGGGAAGTGTACCTCTAAAAAAGGGTGTACTTCGATACCCGCTTCACGCATCCGGTCAAAGAAAGGCTTTTTCAAACGCCAACTGCCTACATCGTCGTACATCACCCGCACTTTCACTCCCAGACGGGCCTTGTCAGCCAAAGCATCGCTGAGGAGGCGGCCTAGGGCATCATCCTCCCAAATATAGTACTCCATGTGTATGTGGTGCTGTGCTTTGGCTATGGCTTGTAACAGGGCTGAAATCTTGCTGCTTCCATCTGTATAGATTTCCACACGGTTGCCTCCGAAAGGCATTGAGCGGTTCATCCTTCGGAAAAGAGCTGCCAACTGTTGGCACTCTTCAGGAAAGTCCAATGGAGGCTTTCGCCAATATCCACGTAAGGGTTTGCGGGCTATGTGGATGAAACTGCGTTTGCTTATCATGCGCTCCTTGCGGGCACTTTGTCCGAAGAAAAAGTAGAAGACAAGACCGATGACGGGAAGAAAAATGAGCACCATGATCCAAGCCAGAGTCTTCACGGGATGGCGATTGTCAAGAATCACCACCACCACGGTACCCACTATCATTGTCAGATATACAATGTTGAGACCTATGCTGAACAGGTTGGACCAATCGAACATAACAATGTGATTTAAATCGTGTACAAATATATTTGCCATGCAAAAATAACCCAAACAGACATAGATTGCTGTAAACATTAACAAGAATTAAACTTGTATTTATGGTTGGGGTGGGGAAGTATGGAAAAAATGTAGTATTTTTGCATGATTAAAAGAAAAGTCATGTCAGAAACCAAATACATCACCATCCAGGGTGCACGGGTGAACAACCTGAAGAACATCAGTGTAAACATACCACGTGGAAAGTTTGTGGTCATCACGGGCTTATCCGGTTCGGGCAAGTCTTCGTTGGCCTTTGACACACTCTACGCCGAAGGGCAACGCCGCTATGTAGAGAGTCTTTCGTCCTACGCCCGCCAGTTTTTGGGACGTATGGGAAAACCTGAGTGTGATTTCATTAAAGGTATCCCCCCTGCCATCGCCATAGAACAGAAGGTGAACAGCCGCAATCCGCGCTCGACGGTGGGCACTTCTACAGAGATATATGAATACCTGCGTCTGCTCTTTGCCCGTATAGGCAAAACCTATTCGCCCATCAGTGGTGAAGTGGTGAAGAAGCACTCGACCGATGATTTGGTGGAGCGTATGTCGTCCTTTACACCCGGCACCCGTTTCACGGTACTATGTCCCATTGTGCCCCGTGCAGGCCGTTTGGTGAAAGAACAACTAGCCATCGACCTGCAACAGGGATTTACGCGAGTGGAAGTGAACGGTGAGATAATGAGCATCGAGGAATATCTGCAAAGCCCCTCTCAATCCCCCAAAAGGGAGGAGGCCCAACCTCATACCAATCAGTTCTCTCCTCCTTTGGGGAAGTCGGAGGACGCTTCCCTTTACCTCCTCATCGACCGCCTGTCGGTAAGCAATGAAGCGAGCACCATCAGCCGCTTGATAGACTCTGCCGAGACGGCTTTCTACGAAGGAGACGGCACCTGTCTGATGCGTTTCTATCCGGCCGGATTGCTTTATACCTTCAGCAAGAAGTTCGAGGCCGACGGCATTCAGTTTGAAGAACCTACCGACCAACTTTTCTCATTCAATTCGCCCATTGGTGCCTGTCCCGAGTGTGAAGGATTCGGACGTGTTATTGGCATTGATGAATCATTAGTAGTACCCAACACAGCACTCAGCGTCTATGACGGAGCCGTAGTCTGTTGGCGGGGCGAGAAGATGGGCGAATGGCTGAAGGAGTTTATCCGCCGGGCTGCCAAGCATGATTTCCCTATCTTTGAACCTTACTACAACCTCACCCAAGCCCAAAAGGACTTCCTGTGGCACGGCAAGCGCACCGAGGCTTGCATCGATTCGTTCTTCCAAATGTTGCAGGAAAATCAATATAAGATTCAGTACCGCGTCATGTTGGCACGCTATCGTGGAAAGACGGTTTGTCCCACCTGTCGGGGTACAAGGTTGAAGAAGGAGGCACTGTACGTAAAGGTGGGCGGACGTTCGATAGCCGAATTGGTGGAGTTGCCCATCACTGAATTGCAGACATTCTTCCTCAACCTCCAGTTGGACGAACACGATGCCGCTGTAGCCAAGCGTTTGATGACGG
>JAFXDL010000018.1 GCA_017516265.1 Bacteroidaceae bacterium | reverse complement strand
ATATGGCAAAAAACAAGAATATGACCATAGCCGACCTGCTGCGCGAGACTGATTATCGCTCCATCTTGAAAAATCTGCAGATTGCCTATTAGGCAAGGTTCAAGACCCACCTAAATCCTCCCTGTGAGGGAGGACTTGCGAATGCCACAACAATGACGTGCGGAGTATTGAAGCCGACAAAAATCACAATTCATAATTAGTTCGCTATCGCTCATCAAGCCTTGTTCCTATTGTTAATTAATATATAGTCATAATTTATAATTCATAATTCACCATGTCCCCCGCTCTATATCTTATCCCTGTCACATTGGGTGACACACCGCATGACAGAGTTCTTCCTGCATATAACAAGGAGGTTATCCTGCAAATCAAGCATTTCATTGTGGAAGAGGTGCGTACGGCTCGCCGTTTCTTGAAGAAGGTGGAGCCGTCGATAGATATTGATTCCCTTACCTTTTATCCCTTGAACAAACATACTCAGGCAACAGATATAGCCGGGTATCTGAAACCATTGATGGCGGGTGAGCCGATGGGAGTGATATCAGAAGCCGGTTGTCCTGCCGTAGCCGACCCGGGTGCCGATGTGGTTGCTATTGCCCAACGTAGAGGATTACGGGTGGTGCCGCTCGTGGGACCTTCGTCTATCCTGCTTTCTGTGATGGCTTCTGGGTTCAATGGTCAGAGTTTTGCATTTCATGGTTATCTGCCTATCGAACAGGCCGAACGTACGAAGCGTATCAAGATGCTGGAGCAGCGTTCGTATGCTGAAAATCAGACGCAACTGTTCATTGAGACTCCCTATCGCAACCGTCGGTTGTTGGAAGAACTGGTGCAGACGTGCCGTCCTCAGACACGCCTATGCATCGCTTGCAATGTGACGTGTGACGACGAATACATCTGTACTAAGAGTATGAAAGAGTGGAAGGGACATTTGCCCGACTTGGAGAAGCGTCCTTGTATATTCTTGATTTATAAAGGATAGAGAACGAAGCTCTACTTTCCGTAAAATATAAGGGATAGGAAAAATCCAATTGCAGGAGTCGGATTGGAAGAATGTTCAGGAACTTATCCCATTCCATTTGAAACAAAATCAAGAATAATTACTTATGTTAACACAGTTTAACCCTGAAAGAGGTAGGTGTTCACTTATTTTATCTATATTTGTCGCCGAATAGGAAAAATATCGCAACAACTATAGATTCATTCAATTATGGGATATAGAAGAGATGATGGTTTTATTGACCCGAAGAAAGAGAAGCAGGAGAAGCTGAAAGCCATATTAGGGTTGGCAGCATTGGGCATATTGATACTGCTTGTCATGTGGGGCGCATTGACTGGTCGTATCTGATTCTACACAGTTTTTTTATAAATAAGGGAGCATCCGAAGCCGTTTGTGCGGATTGTGGATGCTCCCTATATTTTTTTCTTGTCATTTCATCAAATGCTCCTTGAAATGGTTGGTCAGTCGGGTGAGCAAATGATTGCGTGTGTTTCCTCCGAAAATGCTATGATTGCGGTTGGTATATACTTGCATGTCGAATTGCTTGTTGGCTTGCACCAGCGCCTCGGCATATTCGGCCATGTTCCGGAAGTGGACATTGTCATCAGCCATGCCGTGTATGAGCAACAATTCTCCGTTCAGGTGATGGGCGCGTCCCATGGCTGAGCCGGCTTCATATCCGCTACCGTTTTCTTTGGGTGTACGCATGTATCGCTCGGTATATACCGTGTCATAGTACTTCCAGCTGGTAGGAGCAGCTACGGCCACACCAGCTTTGAACACAGGGCGTCCTTCGCTCATGGACATCAGGGTGTTGAATCCTCCGTAGCTCCATCCCCAGATGCCGATGTTGTTTTTGTCAACATAAGGTTGCTTGCCCAGATAGATGGCGGTTTCCACTTGGTCTTGAGCTTCCTTGACTCCCAGGTTCAGGTAAGTACATTTCTCAAATGCGGCCCCACGTCCTCCTGTGCCTCGTCCATCGACACACACTACGATGAATCCTTCGCTGGTCCAATAAGATTCAAGAAGCGCTCCGTCTCTGTAGAAGCCCGAACGCCATGAGTCTTTGACCTCTTGTGAACCTGGGCCGGAGTACTGATACATGATGACGGGATATTTCCGGGAAGCATCAAAGTTAGCTGGCTTGACCATCCAACCATAGAGTTCCGTACCTTCTGCTGTTTCAAAGGTGAACAATTCCTTGATGCCGACGGCGCGTGATGCTAATAGAGTCTTTAGTTCATTGTTGTCAACAAGGGTTTTCAGTACCTTTCCATTGTTGTCGCGCAAAGTGACAACAGGCGGAGTGTTGAGGTTGCTGTATGTGTTCATGAAGTGTGTGAGGGTGCTGCTGAAGATGGCACTATTGGTTCCATCTTTTTCGGTCAAGCAACTTTTCTTTCCTTTGCCATCTATTTTGTACACAGCAGAGCGGGTGGGGTTGCCTTCGTTGCTTTCATAGTAGAACGTGTTGCTTTTTGCATCCCAGCCGATGAAGTTGGTCACTTCGTATTCGCCTGTGGTCACTTGACGTACCAGATTTCCTCCCAAGGTGTACCAGTAGAGGTGGTTGTATCCGTCACGTTCGCTCAGTAGGGCAATGTTTTCAGGATAGAATCGTATCTGGTTGTAGGCTATAGTTTTGATGTATTGCGGGGCTTCATCGCGGATAATGAGTTTGCAGACGGTTGAGCGCGGGTTGGCCATGTAGATATCGAAACGATCTTGATGGCGGTTCAGTGTCATGATGGCCAAGGCATTGGCATCTGCGGTGAATTGGATACGGGGGATATATCCGTCATTGTCCAAAGGTACGGGGATTTGGCGTGTCACACGTGTCTTGATGTCAAATGTGTGTACGGTTGGCACCGAGTTCTTGACACCAGAAACCGGATATTTGTAGGTGTATGCGCCAGGATATTCTCCATAGGTGGTTTGTTCGGGCATCAGTCCTTTGAATAGTGGGAAACTGAATTGGGGAACCTCCTTTTCGTCGAATCGGATATAAGCCAGCATCTTACTGTCTGCGCTGAAGTCAAATGCCCGGTTGTATTCAAACTCCTCTTCGTTGACCCAGTCGGGGATACCATTCAGCACTTCGTTGAATTTCCCGTCTGTGGTCACTTGTGATTCGCTATTGTCGAAAAGCAGTTTGACCAAGTGCAGGTTGTTGTCGCGGACAAAAGCTATCAGATTGCCATCGGGTGAGAATAGGGGGACTTGTTGGGGACCTCCGTCACTCAGGGGGGTCAAGGTGTTGTTCTTCACAGTGTAAATGTAATATTCGGCCGTGAATGAACGTCTGTATATTGGTGTCGTGTTGGTTTGGATGAGAATCTTGTCCTCGTTAGGTGACATGATGTATCCTTCAATCCGTTTCAACTGGTGGTTGCGTGCGGTCTTCACATCGAAGATGACGCCTGCTTCTTTGCCGTCCTTGAACGAGTATTTTACTATTTTCTCTCCATCAGGACTGATTTGTGCATAATGAATGCCATCGGCCAGTGGATTTACCCCATTGATGCTTTTTGCACGAAAGGTGCCGTTGGTGACTTCTTGCAGGGTGATGGGCGCTTGTGCCAAACCTGTCATTGCATACAGGCATAGTGATAAGAATAAAAGAATTTTCTTCATGTTATAGGTCTTATGGATTTCACAGACAAAGGTACGTGATAAAATTCATTCTGACAACATTGTGCCCCGTTGTTTTTGCTTTTGAAGCCTTATTTTTTTATCGAAAAGTCTTGTATATGTCGATTTGTTGTTTGGAGTGCAAAATATCTGTGCCATTTTTACGGCTGTTTGCAGCTTTTTTTTTACTTTTGCGGCAGTTTTTTTACATATAACAGAATCTTAAGAACGTTAAGAAACATGGGAGGTTTTTTTGGAACAGTCTCCACACGCAGTTGCGTAACGGATTTGTACTACGGTACAGATTATAATTCACATGTGGGTACCAAGCGCGGAGGTATGGCCACTTATAGCGAAGAGAAAGGTTTTATCCGCTCAATTCATAATCTTGAAAGTGCTTATTTCCGCTCGAAGTTTGAGCCTAATCTGAGTAAGTTCTCAGGAAATTCGGGTATAGGCGTCATTAGTGATACGGATCCACAACCGATTATCATCAATTCTCATTTGGGTAAGTTTGCTATCGTCACTGTAGCTAAGGTTGCCAATCTTAATGAGTTGGAGAAAGAATTGTTGTCCGAAGGTGTGCACTTTAGTGAACTCAGTTCGGGAAAAACCAATCCCACCGAGTTGATAGCCTTGTTGATAGTACGGGGAAAGAGTTTTGTCGAAGGAATAGAGAATGTATATAATAAGGTGAAGGGCTCGTGCTCGATGCTCATTCTTACAGAGGATGGAATCATTGCTGCCCGTGACCGTTTGGGACGTACTCCCATTGTCATAGGCAAGAAGGAGGGAGCCTATGCTGCTACATCTGAATCTACGGCATTCCCTAATCTGGATTTTGAAATCGAACGTTACATAGGACCGGGTGAGATTGTCCGTCTGCGTCCCGATGGCATAGAGCAGATGCGCAAGCCTAATGAGCAGATGCAGATATGCTCGTTCTTGTGGGTGTACTATGGATTCCCTGTCTCATGCTACGAAGGGCGAAATGTAGAGGAAGTACGTTTCAATTGTGGATACGAGATGGGTTCCAAGGATGAGGCCGAAGTGGATTGTATCTGTGGTATCCCCGACTCGGGAGTAGGTATGGCCCTAGGATATTCTGAAGGAAAAGGAGTGCCTTATCATCGGGCTGTTTCCAAATATACCCCCACATGGCCGCGTAGCTTCACACCCAGCAGTCAGGAGCTCCGTAGTCTGGTGGCCAAGATGAAACTGATTCCTAACCGCGCCATGATGACGGGTAAACGCTTGCTTTTCTGCGATGACTCCATTGTGCGTGGCACTCAATTGAAAGACAATGTGAAGATGCTTTTCGACTATGGTGCCAAGGAAGTACACATGCGCATCGCCTGTCCGCCACTCATCTATGGGTGTCCTTTCCTTGGGTTCAGTAGCAGCAAGACTGACCTTGAACTGATGACCCGTCGTATCATCAAGGATTTGGAAGGCGACGAGAATAAGGATTTGGAGAAATATGCCGATCCCGATTCTCCAGAGCATCGTCGCATGGTGCAACGCATTGCCGACATGTTTGGACTCACTTCCCTTGAGTTCAATCGGGTGGACACTCTCGTAAAGGCTATTGGCCTGCCCAAGTGTAAAGTCTGTACCCATTGCTTCGATGGAAGCAGTTACTTTTAAAGGTTGACAAAGAGAAAAGTGAGGGTGTGTCAAAATACCGCCTGAAAATAACAATAAAAGAGCGCATTTGCATATTTGACACACCCTCATGAAACAACCTCGTCAACTTGTTTAATGGAATAACCTTGTTAACTTAAATATAACCTAATTATGACCCTTGTAGAACGATTTCTGAAATACGTCAGCTTCGACACCCAGTCAAGCGAAGAATCGGGAGTGACCCCTAGTACGGACAAGCAGATGGTGTTTGCCCATTACCTGAAGACCGAGTTGGAAGACTTGGGGCTTGAAGACATTGAGTTGGACGAGCATGGTTATCTCTATGCCACATTGCCAGCCAACACAGACAAGCCTCTGCCTACTGTGGGCTTCATTGCACACATGGATACCAGTCCTGATTGTAGTGGTGCCAACGTAAATCCCCGCATCGTGGAGAATTACGATGGGACGGATATTGTGCTTTGTGCCGAAGAGGGCATCGTGCTTTCGCCAGCCCAATTCCCTGAGTTGCTTGACCATAAGGGCGAGGATCTCATTGTGACCGATGGAAAGACTCTTTTGGGAGCCGATGACAAGGCTGGTATTGCCGAGATTGTGGCTGCTATGGCCTGGTTGAAGGAGCATCCCGAGGTAAAGCACGGACGTATCCGTGTAGGATTCAATCCCGATGAAGAGATTGGCCTTGGTGCCCATAAGTTTGATGTGGAGAAGTTCGGATGCGAGTTTGCTTACACCATGGATGGTAGCGAAGTGGGCGAGTTGGAGTTTGAGAACTTCAATGCTGCAGGTGCCAAGTTCACTATCAAGGGACGCAATGTGCATCCGGGTTATGCCAAAGGAAAGATGGTCAACTCCATGTTGGTTGCCAATTACCTGATGAGCCTTTTGCCTGCCGATGAAACTCCGGCTACTACCGAGGGTTACGAAGGTTTCTATCACCTGGTAGGGGTTCAGGGCGAAGTGGAGCAGACAACCCTCAGCTATATTATCCGTGACCATGACCGTGCCCGCTTTGAAGAACGCAAGCGGTTCATGCAATCCTTGGTGGAGAAGGTTAATACTCATTACGGTGAGCCATTGGTAAGTCTTGACATGAAGGACCAGTACTACAACATGCGCGAAAAGATAGAGCCGGTGATGTATGTCATCGACATAGCCAAGCAAGCCATCGAGGCTACTGGTGTTGCTCCCGTCGTGCGTGCCATCCGTGGAGGTACTGATGGAGCGCAACTCTCGTTCAAGGGGTTGCCTTGTCCCAATATCTTTGCCGGAGGGCT
>JAFXDL010000213.1 GCA_017516265.1 Bacteroidaceae bacterium | reverse complement strand
GGTGAGGTAGCTTACTGTTTGGGCAAAGCGGTTCTTGGAATTCTCGGCGAGGTATGCCCCGCAGAGGATGTCCACAGGGATAGCCACAAGCGATGCCATGCCGAGCATCAACACGGTGCCGACGATGCCATTGGCAATGCCTCCGGGGATGGGCTCACCGGCTTCGATGGCCTTCATGGCTTTGTAGGCCGTAGGGGTAGGCTCGGTGAAGAATGTCCACGACAACTGGTCGTAACCGCGCATCAGGACCTCGCCCAGAATGGCAAACAAGGGAACGGCCGTAAGGGCTGCCATCAGACATACTCCCCAGAGCATGAGACGGTCTGTGGCCAGACGGTGTTGGATTTTTGTCTTATTCATAACTATGCTATTCTTGCTCGTTTGATCATAATCTTTCCTACCATATTGATGAGTGCTGTGATGAGGAACAGGACGAGTCCGATGGCAATGAGCGACGAAAGACGCAAATCGTCGGCCTCGCCAAACTGGTTGGCGATGATGCTGGCCATGGAGTTTCCTGTCGAGGTGATGCTCTCGGGGATGTTGTTCGTATTGCCGATGAGCATAGTCACTGTCATCGTTTCGCCCAAGGCACGCCCGATGGCCAGAATGTAGGACGAGAAGATTCCCGACCCGGCCACGGGGAAGACCACCTTACGGATGACCTCGGCACGCGTGGCTCCCAGGCTGTAAGCTCCCTCCTTCAGGTCGTTGGGTACCATCTTGATGAACTCGGCACTGAGCGAAGCTGCGTAGGGCACTATCATGATGGCCAGCACGAGTGAAGCGGTCAGCACACCCGAACCTTGGGGCGAAATGTCGAGTGCCATAATCAGCGGACGTAGTGTGTAGAAGCCCCACAGGCCGTAGATGATGGAGGGGATACCGGCCAAGAGGTCGGTGACGGTGGCAAGCACAGCTGCTATCTTCGTCCCCTTGAAATATTCGCCCACAAAGAGTGCCACAGGCATCGAGAAGGGGATGCAGAACAGGAGTGCCAGTGCAGTGGTCATCAGTGTGCCCGTGATGAAGGGAAGGGCGCCGTACTGCTCGGCTCCTTCGGTGTAGTTCCACTCCGAGGAGGTGAGGAAACGGAAGAATCCGAAGTGCTCGAAAGCCGAGTGTGCATCGGTGACGAGGGCGTAAACCACGCCCCCGCACACGATAGGCATAACCATTGCAGCAAAGAATAGTATGGCCTTATACAGTTTGTCATTCATACATGTTCACACTTTATTGCCAAATGGCCACTCCTTCATAGGTGACGGTCTTCAGATTCTTCAGACTCAGCTCTTTGGCCTTGGCAGGAAGCGGTGCATAGTGTACCTCGGAGGTGATAGCCTGGGCTTCATCGCTGAGGATGTACTTCAACAGGTCGAGTGTGGCGATGGCCTGCTCCTTTGAACGATTGGAATAGCATTGCTCCTTATAGATAATCATCCATGTGAAGGTAGAGATAGGGTAGGCGCCCTCTGCATCGGAATTGGTGATGGAGCAACGGGTGTCGGCTGGAATCTCGCCCGAAGCAGCTATCGAGATACTGGCTGGTGTAGGCTTGACCAGTT
Source organism: Bacteroidaceae bacterium (assembly GCA_017516265.1). Taxonomy (GTDB): domain Bacteria; phylum Bacteroidota; class Bacteroidia; order Bacteroidales; family Bacteroidaceae; genus Phocaeicola_A. Next base: position 29,378 of record JAFXDL010000213.1, on the reverse strand, counting down.
CGCCACGTTGGTTGGCTATCTGGGCATAAGGAATCTTCTGGGCAAAGGCATACTCCGAACCTACGTAGCCGATGGCATTCTTTGTCTGCGCAATGACTCCGGCCACACCGGGGTTACCCTTTGCTGCCTGACCTACAGGGAAATTCACCGACTTGCCAGTGCCATACTTCTCCTTCCACATGGGGCTCACCTTTGTCAGATAGTCGGTGAACACGAAGGTGGTGCCCGAACCGTCCGAACGGAAGACAGGGATGATGGCCTCTTCGGGAAGTGTCACATTCGGGTTGAGTGCCACCAGACGGGCATCGTTCCACATCTTTATCTCGCCCGCAAAGATGTCGGCAATCACATCGCCCGAAAGGTTCAGTTTCTCCACTCCATCGAGGTTGTAGGCCAACACTACGGCTCCCATACAGGTGGGTACGTGGATGACGGGGTTCTTGATGTCTGCCATCTCTTTGTCCGAGAGGAAAGCGTCACTTGCTGCAAAATCGACAATCTTGTCGCGCAAGTTGCGCACACCACCACCCGAACCGATACCACCATAGGCTACAAAATCGCCCTTCACCTGGCCGAACTTCTCGAACACTACGTTGTAGAAAGGAAGTGGGAACGTAGCTCCCGCACCCGAAAGTTCCTGTGGCTCGCGACCACTCTCCTTACTTGCACTTCCACCGCAAGATACTAACATTGCGGCCAGTGCCCATGTCATAAATGTTTTAATCTTCATTGTCTTCTATGTTTTAAATTTGACGCTGCAAAGGTACGGGGCTGATGTTACAGATGTGTTACGGCAATTTTACGTTTTAGTGACATTGAAGGCTTTTGGGAAAATGCAGAAGTGACGGTGCCAACATGTTGAAGGTGATAAAAAGACAGAGACACAAAGATACAGAGATTTTATTCTGTTAGAAGGACATAAGGGGCAGGAGGGTAATCTCCATGCAAACACCTTATGTCCTTCAGTTGAAAAGAAATAACTCTGAATCCTTGTGTCTTTCGCTGTCCTGAAAAACAGACTTTACAGCCCGAAGTAGCAGCTCACGTAGGCCGAGTAGTGATTGTCGGCACCATCTGCGGCAGGCATGGTGAGGCGGAAGTTGGGGGCTATCTTCACGTATTGGCCACACTTGAACTGGGCACCGAGGATGAGGGCTTGCTCGTCCTTGGCCTTGTTCCAATCGTCCTTTGACATGAGCTGGTCGTAGCGGGCATAGGCAGCAATGGTCTTGCTGAGGTTTGCCGAGCCGTAGAGAGAAAGACCGGAGAGGTTTTGTCCACGCACGTTCTTGTAGTTCTCCATCAGGTTATACTCGGCACCGATGTGGAAGCCGTTGCCCTTGTAGCCTACGAAAGCGGCATAATTCCACACGTTGGTTTGGGTGGCTTCGCGTCCTTCGTTCACACCGGCATAGAGGCGGATGCTCAGCCCCTTGAGGGGAGTCACCGTGGCACCGAGGCCGTAGGCCAGTCCGTCGGTCTTCTGAATCTTCTTGTATCCTTCACCATTGACGATGATGGCATCGGCCGAGAGCCAGTCGGCAAATTGGTAAGTGGCCGAGAGGCCGAGGTCGGCACTGCTACCGAACTTGTAGAGGTCCTGGAAGGACTTCATGATGTAGCGGTATCCCCATTGTTTCTCCTGATAGTTGAATTGGGTGGTGGAGATGAGTCCGCCATTCAGTGTCCACTTGCCAGTCTTCCACGTGAGCTGGGCATTCTTGATGTAGGCTATGCGATGGTAGTCGCTCACATCGTCGCTCTGTCCTACGTCCATTACTCCCTTTACGGAGATTCCCTTGCCGAGGTCGTACTGATAACCCAGATAGCTGCGGTCGAGCTCGAAGCCACGATCATCATTGTCGGCACCGAATCCTGTGTGAAAATTGCCGAACACCTGGATGATGGCTTTACCTTTGGGTTTGTCACTCTTCTCTTGTGCCTGAACGGTGGTGAGGCACATGCAGGCCAAAGCGCCTGCCACAATCATTTTCATTGTTTTCATCATGTCTTTCGTTTTAAATTGACGCTGCAAAGGTACACTGATGGTGTTACAGATGTGTTACGGGGAGATTACGAAAGAATGAAAAGATTGTGTGTGGTGCTTAATAGGAAAAAAACAGAGACACAGAGAAGTCTTCCGTTTATAACAACCGAAGGACAAACTCTGTGTCTCTGTGTCTTATTATAACCTTTTGGCTATAAAACTGAAATTTTAATCCGCGTAATCCGCGCCTTAGAATTTTACTTTGTCAAATCCACGCCTGCCTTTTTCAAACCTTTGGCCAACATCTTGGCGTTCAGCTCGGCACCCTTTTTGGAGGTGTGGGTATGGTCGCGCTTGTAGTAGGCTGCAGCTTTCTTCTCGCCCTTCTTGTCGAGGTAGTCTGCCGTCAGGTTGTGGAGGTCCACAAAGAGGCAACCAGTCTGCTCAGCCACCTGCTTGGCCCACAGGGCGGCACAGGTCTTGCGGCGCTCAATCTTGCCATCAGTCCACTTGTTGCGCGGAGTGAAGCTGACAAGGATGGGGGTAGCCCCCTTCTCGCGTACATCCTGTACGAACTTGCGCAGGTACCATCCGAAAGTATAGACCACCTTGTACTTGCGGGTCTCCTCCATGCGGTACACGTGGCTGCTATCGGCAATGCCGTTGATGACGGCGCGTGCCTTGCCCGTGTTGATGGGACCCATATCGTTGTGTCCGAACTGGATGAACACATAGTCGCCCGGCTGGAGGCTGTTATACACCTCGTCCCAACGGCCTTCGTCCAGATAAGTGCGTGTGCTTCGTCCGGCCTTGGCATTGTTGTAGAGGGTCACCTTGGTGGTATCGAAGGCACATGCGGCCACACTACCAAGTCCCCACATGCCGTCCTCTTCCTTGTCGGTGTTCTTCACGGTAGAGTCGCCAGTGAAGAATACGACGGGCTTGCCGGGCTTGCGGTTCAGTCCCTTCACGGTAGGTGTAACCAATGGCTTCAGGTATTTCTTCAACTCCAAATCGGGGCAGGCTGCAATACCTTCAGCTGCTGAACGGGCATTGATGCGTGCACCGAACTCGCTGGTGTGGATGCGGTCGCGATAGAACATATAGTTCACCTTCTCGGGGCCGAACTTCTCGAACTTGCGGGCCGTGATACCTTCCAGGTCAACGAAGGGCACGTGCTCTTCGGCACACACAATCTTTATCCACGGAGTGAAGGTGTCCTTCTTGCGACCGATGACGCCATCTTTCTCCCACGAGTTGCGCGGAGTGAGCGACATCAGCACGGGGTGTGCCCCCTTACTGCGCACGTCGTTGATGAAGCGGCGCATGTATTCACCATAGGTATAGACGGTCTCCTTCGCGCCTGTCTCCTTGATGGTGACGTTGAGCGAATCCTTGCCAGTGCCGGGGATGCTGGCGCGGGCACGTCCTTCGTCATACGGGCCATTGTCGTTGTGCCCCAACTCGATGATTACCCAGTCGCCCTTCTGGACACCCTCCAATACGGCAGGCCACAGGCGGTTGTAGAACGTACGGCTGCTGGTGCCACCCAAGGCGTGGTTTTCTACGGTGATGCGCTCCTGGTCGAAGTATTCGCCGGCAAAGTATCCCCATCCCCACTGACCGTTATTACCATTGCCCAACGTACCGGTACGCATGGTGGAGTTACCCACAAGGAAAAGTACAGGATTGTTGCCCTTGCGGCTCGAACCCGGTACGGGGCGTGCCGTATTGGCCTTGTTGAGGCTGTCGAGGGTGAGGTCTCTCACTTTGTTCACATCTTCCAATCCACCTCTGCGAGGTCTGTTCTCTTGTGCCGTCATGCCCAATGTCAGTGTAAGGGCTGCACAGCACAGTAGTAAGTGTTTCTTCATCTTGTTCTGCTTATGTTTTTTAGATGTTAGTTAATAATAGTGGGGCAAAGGTAGTGATAATTGTTGAGAAAGGGGGAATAATTGACTGTTTTTCTTCTTCGCGAGGCTAAAAAGCCTGTAACCGATGCCCATTGCCCTCGTCAAGATAGTGAAAGGAGCGTGCAAGGGCGCATACGTTCTTCCCCTAATAATATAATAAGGTATGTGAGTTGAATTACCTCCTTCATCGCCTCCTCGCACTATTATTGTCTTTCGGAAGAACATGATTAACTCTGTTCGCGAACCGTGTTTGTCCGGTTCGGGAACGGAGTTAATAGTTTACGGGCAGTTGTATTTCCTCAAAACCTTTAAAACCAACTTGGCACACAATTGGGTAGTATCTTTATAAATATAGAGGATTGAGTTATGGGCAAACTATCTCATCGCCATAAAGGTTCCTCTTCCCAATTATAGGGGAATCCCATTGCGGAAATGTCCACATTGGGATAATGTCGAAATAGTTCTTTCAATTGATTCTTAAATTCTTTAGTCCTTTGAATTTGGTTTTGCATATACTCCAAGTAGCAAAGTTGTGGATAAAGTTTTACCATAGGAAAATCAGTATTTTCTATCCAGTCACCACGAAACGATCCATTAAGCTGGGGCATAATTGGAAAATTTCTATTCCATACACGAGCATGATGCGCCAAACAGTTTCGAAGAGTTACAGCACATTTTATCCAGCTCTCCAACACCAAATGTTGAGGAAGATTAAACTCTCGCGCTATTATCTTCTTTAAAGCGTTGTCTTTGATATTACAAAATAGCTTTGACAATGTTCCGAAAGATGTTACCTCCAAAGCCTTCCATACAGGAGGCATCTCTGGCTCGGTATATTTTGCTTTATGTTCAATGATAAAATCCTCTTTGCTCCGAACTAATTCTTGTCTCATAGCAGAAAGACATTGTTCATGAATGTTCTTATCTTTGAACAAGGATGAATCCATAAACCAAAAAGCTCCATATTTCAATGATACGTAGTGTATCATTTTGGAACGTAAAGCTATTTCTATAGTTTGAACAGCAGAGAAGATTATTCCACGCAATTTTTTATCAAAATAATACAAACTTATGGCATTTTCGAAATAGCTGTTCGGTTTGTATAGGTGCTTTTCCTTATCCCTTTCCATTGGCCGGAAGTAATTGGCGAGGCGAAAATAACTGATAACCTTCAGATAGTCTATCGCTTTTTGCTCGTCAGCGATAATCAATCCCCGTTCCTTCAGCATTTGGATAAGCTGTTCGTAATCTAATGAAGTCTTTGAATATATCATAGTATATAAAGCAAAAGTTCCGCCCTGGTTCGCTGTTCTACGGGAAGCGTGGCGGAAACTGTCGGTGCAAAGGTAAACAATGTTTTTCTATCTACCAAATAAATAACAGAAATTAATAGCGTATGGTTTGAAAAAGAGATGATTGCGATTTAAAAATAGATTTCTACAAATTTGCACTTCCATACTCCACAGCTTTCGGCTTTGCACTATATTCGTTGCGTTCTCGCACTATATAGTGTTCGACTGAATGGAGTTAATAGGTTATGGTCAATCACTTTAAAGTATATTTGTCAGTTCTCCTCATATTCCTCACTATATTTAATTATTTTGTTGCAACTGCTTTTCGAGTAAAACGAACAAATTACTTGGCAATTCATCATTTGTTTGAATCCTTTTTGTATCTTTGCATTTGAAAAATCATCAAAATTTCAAAGGTGACATGACTAATGAATATTCAATAGAAGGTACGACGGTCTCAACGGTAATTTCATCATACAGTGTCTGTACGGTCTTGGACATCTTGCCATTACGACGATTGCCGCTTTCACGGGATTCGGCACTCAGATGAGCATCCATCTCACCCTCAAGGGCCGCATTCAAAATACGCTCTAACATTGGAGCCAGAGCACCGCCTTTGCCAAACAGGGCTTTGCCTGTACGCAACTGTTCGGCGGCCAACTTGTAATCAATTTCTTCGTTTGTCATCTTAAAATAAACTATATCGTACTACTATTATTGTAGCTTGACACAGTTTATTTTACACTCTCCAAAAATGAGTAGAGTGACAATAGCCTGCTGTTCGCAGGCTATTGTCACTTCTTCAAATAAGACCTACAGAATCTTTCTTTTCACTATAGATTGAATTTTCAATTGTGCAGCTTTATAGATTTGTATACGTTCTTCAATCGTAATCAGTCTTTTCTCACGCATTACTATTTCTGTTTCCATTTCAGCACAGAAGTCTGCCATCATTTCTTCCTCAATATATCTATATTCAGCATCGTCAATATCAGATAAACCATCTTGAAATTCCTTTATATAGCTATAGAATTTGCTTAATTCAGCCTCATTGGTGAACACCAGCAATGTTTCTTCATCATTACTTTTATGTATTTGTTCACGACTTAGATTGTACATCTTCTTTGCTGCTGACTTTATACCATCCCATGCCAGGCCAGACAATACAGCACTTCCTAACCATAATAAAAATTCATTTACCTCCGGAAGACAATAATTCAAGCTATGATTTGAATTATGACAATGAAGTTGGGCTATTTTTCTATAGGAGTAACCATAGCGAACTGCCATTTTTGCGGATTTGAGAGTTTTTTCATCAATACTAGACAATTTTATATTAATACCATTGCTAGGACTTTTTTGATTACTTTTCATTTTGTAATAATTCATACAAATAGTTTTTTCGTTAATATTCTTTTCTTTTAACGAACAATTGACTATTTTTGTTCACAAATAAATTGTATTATCATCGTTTTTTGCTTGATTACGAGTTGGCTTGCTTGTACTATTCCTAGTTGCTTCCAAATGGTTATGAAAGCAATGTCTGTCTATAATTTTAATATTTAATTGTTGCTCCAATTTTTCAGTATCCTCAGATTTACTTTTTAATTCAATAATTTGGGTTACTAAAATCTCTACAGATTTTCTTTCTTCGAGAGTTGGTATAATAATTGGGAGAGGTTTGAACTTTTCCTATTTGACTTGGGGAAATACACGACCGCCTTCTTTTACATTTTGTTCATATATATATATCGAAAATGTAGGGAATTAAGAATACCACACAAGTAATCATATGAAATATATTTGATATTCAGGTTTTATCAGGTCTGCTTGAATACTACGTCCAAACCAAACTCCTTTATAGTCAATCGTGCATATTGGGTATGGTGCAGTTTGTCTCCATATTAAATTTTGGCGGACACCAATAATAAAAAATACGTGACCAAACCTAAAGGTTGCAGAATTGACATTATATAACTGTTAATTCAGCTTAGGTTGGAAAACTTATAAATCCTATGTGAATTCTTATTCCCGTTTTCTCAATCCAAAATACAGAGCGATGAGGACAAGTAATATCCCAATAGCGATATATGGCGAAGTTTTGTCGGAATCTTCTCTGGCTCCAATGTGTTCTTCTGCTTTTTCAAGATAAACTCCATCACGAATCAGCTCCAATGCCTTGTTGTATATCATTTCGCCATTACTTGTCATCTCCTCGTAAGTGAATGGGATGGTGAGATGTGTAATAACGCCTCTGCCGTAAGGGAAGTTTTCGCTTACAAACTCGTCACTTACAATGCGTACCATAGGAATATGACATTTGAAATGGCTGTTGGAAAGTCCTATCTCAGCGAACTTCAATGCATTCATCGTGTGATATGCCGTCTTGGTCTCTCTTCCTATGACATAACCACGGGCGTTACGTTTCATTATGCCGGCAAATTCTGTGGAAGCTGAGGCTGAATTGGCATTGATAAGCACATATATACGTCCCGTATACAAAGCCTTTATTATATCGCTTGGTACATTCCCGCTTATCTTATAAAAGCCCTTACGACCGGGAATTTTCTTATAGTCTTCAAACATCATTGTTCCACTGGGATAATTAAGTGTGGGACTCTTGATTGTCTGCGTGTTTACCTTCATATATCCTCCCTCTTTTTTAATGGGTTCATCCATCAAGGCATCTACCAATTTGTATACTACATCGGGATTGCCACCAGGATTACCACGTAGGTCTATAATCAAGTTTTTATAACCTTTCTTCTCAAGAATATCAAGAAATACAAGCATTGAGTCCACTTCAGTCTCCATCAACTCGAAATTCTTGAGACGCATACATGCTGTACTATCATTAGACTTCAAGGTCTCCCAATTTCCTTTTCTGTAAACCAAATATTGAGATACAAACCAATGCTCCATGGTTTTTCGGTCGAATTGTGATATTGTATTTGGGCTGAGTTTCATTAGTGGAACTGTCAGTTCTTCACCATCACTAAATGTAAGAGTTGCTTTGTTCGCTTTAAACGCGTCTTTATCTCCTTTATAATATAAATGATTGGTAAACGGGCTTGCCAATTCTTGCTCCAAAACTGATTCTACCTGAGCATCATATATCATACTGGTATGAGGGACTATTTCCGTATACAATGTGTCTACATGTTTACCGTTGATATGTGTGATTTCACGTCCTGTATGTGCCTTGTATTCATTTGTTGTAACAATAATTCTCACCTTATCATCCACTCTTGCAAACATAACAGGAGAAATGGTCCCATCATTATCAAGTGGTATTCCATAGTCGAACCACATGTGTGAGTCATGAACCTTCTGGTTGAAATTCATTATTAAATATGCAAACTCTTTTAATGTAATATTCTCAGGAATCTTAGCTATCTCCTTTTCGACAAAGGTGTCGTATTCTTCCTCGGTCATAAAGTCTTCGAGCGAAGGGTATATCTCTTTGATGCTACTTGCCATTTGACGGTAGTCAGCGATAGCCTCAGCGCGAGTCAATACCGCTTTCGGCTTTTGCTTTACGGGAGGTATAAATGTTGTCTTCAGTCCAAACGGAGTCATTGGGTCATCGGATTTTCCCCCCTTGCTTATGGCTAGTCTGATACAAGGTTTAGGTATTTTCTTGTAGCAATAGTGTACCTGACCCAACACCTCACCCTGCTTCACTTTTTGTCCAGTTGTGAGAGGGGTGTCGGTGCTCAATCCACCAATATGTAGTGTTTTGCCATCATTGCTCTTTATATGGATTAGATATGACAAGTATTTGACATCCTGCCCATTCTTCTCCATACTACTCCTGTGCTGTTCTAATATTTCATTGAAAGAGTCACTTCTCCCACCTCGGCTACTGGAGGTGTTCAGTGAGTGGAAATAATTCAGTGAAATGTAGGTGACTACTCCGTCGCAGGGACTTACGACGTTGGCACCAAGTTCTGCACCAATGAACAAGTTATCGAAGTTATACTCTTGGTTTATATAATCCTGTGGACTATAGAGTATTCCCTCACCAACTTTTGCGCCTTCAATGGGCCATTGATAGATGTTTTCTTCGGTCTGAGCAATTAGCCTCAGTATGCATCCCAATATCAGAAGTAATAATGTAAGAAATCGTTTCATCATATCATTTATGCATTTATAATTGATTTCACTCACCAACTTTACTTGGTAGTAAAGTGGTGCTTATTCAACTGCAAAAGTACTAAAAATCGTAATATATAAGTCCTTATATAGGCAAATTGTTACGATTTAGAAATTAATTATTCTAATCTGTTAAGAGATTCTGTTGTTGAGGGGCAAAACTTTTCCGTTCATCCAAATTATGTGGATGTTGTGACCGTGCATTTGAAACGCGCATTGTAGTTTGATTTATATTTGACTACATGTTGAAATATGGATTGGACAGGAATTTGGTTCAAGGTTTAAAGTTCATTGATGCGTTGACGGTTGATGGACGTTTTTTTGTTTCTTTACACTTCTTGGTAATAAATTCCGCATTTCCAGTTTTCTCTATTTCACCAAAAGGTGATGCATTGTGACGGATGCATTTCTGCATATATATGCAAGGTGTAATAGGGGGAGAAGGGAACAGGGGAAAGTGCGTGTGCACAAATGCTTCCGGTCGTGTGAACACGTATGGTGGCCTTTGTGAACATCTACCTCTATAGTTTGTTCACACGGTCGGCGGTGCTTGTTCACACGGGTAGCGGAAGGTGTGCTTAAAGACGAGGGCGCTTGTGGTTGTTGATAAGTGGAATGCATAATTATACACTCGCTCTGTATAAATATGCAAAACTGACCGCACGAGAATCGCGTATATGGGCGGAAAATTTTCTGTGAAGGTGCCTGAATGAATTTCTGTATTTGCTTGTGATATAGATTGTTGTGTGGCTGTCGAGCCCTCCTTAAATAAACAACGTCCCTGCTTGCTGGTGTCTGCAAACAGGGACGTCGTTTTTGAAATCCTTACATGCTGTAAGGAAAATGTTGGACTTGGTTTCCTAGGCTTATACGTCGAAATAGCAAAAAAAACAATAAAAAATCATCCCTTACGGGTTTAAATTCAAATAAAAGTGGTATTTTTGTACCCGAAAGGGATGATTTTGCTCTATTCCTTCTAAAATTATACCCGTAAGGGGTGAAAATGATTTGAAAGTATGAACATTGGAGAATATCTTCGGGAAAAGCGGAAACTCTATCGTCTCAGTCAAATAGAATTGGCTGAAAGGGCTGGAGTGGGAGTCAGATTTGTACGTGAGTTGGAACAAAACAAACCAACCGTGCAGATGGACAAGGTGAATCAAGTGCTTGCACTTTTTGGTGAAGAATTACAACCGGTAAAAATGAAATTCTGAAGTGGTAGATGAAACGGGCAAAGATTTATATTGACGATTTGTTTTGTGGCATTTTGACCGAGGATGTAGAAGGCTTTCATTTTACCTATGATGCCACTTATCTGTTGCGTGACGATGCCAAGGCGTTGAGTCCTACCATGCCTTTGCAAAACGAGAGTTATGAGAAAGAGGTGATGTTTCCTGTTTTCGATGGTCTTATCCCTGAAGGATGGATGTTGGATATCGTTCGTAATACGTGGAAAATAGATCCACGTGACAGGATGTCTCTATTGTTGGCTTGTTGCAAGGATTGCATTGGTAATATCAGTGTCAGAAATTATGGAGAAGATGAACAGGAATAAATGCCTTTGTTGTTACCAACCATTGAAAGATGGTGAAGTGCACTACCACGCAGCATGTGCACGCAAGTTGTTTGGTAGCAGACATGCTCCCATATTGCCTTATTCAAGGGACAATATAGACGAACTGGCTTTGGATGTATTGAAATCCAATTCATCAGTTACAGGTGTGCAGGCCAAACTTTCATTGGAACTTAATAGAGGGGGAAAGAACGAAGCTGACAGGCTCACCATTGTGGGATTGTGGGGAAACTATATTCTGAAACCACAAAGTCCGAAATACAGTGCTATGCCTGAGTTGGAGGATGTGACAATGAGAATGGCCGAGGCCGCAGGTATCTCCACTGTCCCGCATGGGTTGATAAGAATGAGCGATGGGGAATTGGCCTATATCACACGAAGAATAGACCGTGAAGAAGATGGAAGCAAACATGCTTTGTTGGATATGTGTCAGTTGACCAATCGCCTGACCGAACACAAATATCGCGGTTCGTATGTACAGTTGGCCGAGGTTATCCGTAAGTATTCGTCAGCACCACTACTGGATGTTCAGCGCTTCTGGGAGATTGTCATCTTTTCGTGGATAACGGGAAACTCCGATATGCATTGCAAGAATTTCTCATTGATTGAATATCAGGGAAAGGGTTTTGGGCTGGCTCCGGCATACGACTTGCTTGCCGTGCTTCTGACAGGAATTGATGATAAAGACGAGCTGGCAATGCCTCTTATCGGAAATGGAGTGGATAGCGATTCTATAATTGCAGGTCTTAATGGAGATGATTTTCTCGAAGCGATGTCGCAAAGTGGAATTCTGAAGAATGTGGCTGAAAACATCATTCGCAAATTCCCAAAGTTCAGACAGAAGTGGTTTTCTATCATTGAATCATCCTTTTTGTCGCAATCTCTTCAAGATGTTTATAAGTTAATGATTGAAGAGCGATTGAAAAGTTTACTCAACTTTCATAAGTAGCATTTCTATGCTATTTCTTTCATTTTTAGACGCGGATGACGCGAATAATGCAGATAAGGTAAAAATTAAGATAAATCCGCGTCGTCTGCGTCTAAAAAGTTAATTATTGAACTTCCGCAAGTATAAGAAGTTGCAGGAGTTCAGAAGTTACAGGAGTTCAGACGATAGTTTCGACTATACTTAACATGAGGTTCAAAGCTATTGTCTGTAACTCCTGAGCGAAGCGAAAACTTCTGAACTCCTGAACTCCAGAAATTTGAGCTTGCGAAACTTAAATTAGTTATAACACATCTTCAAAATATCAGACTTACTTCATCACCTTACGGATGAAGGTGCGGCCGTCGGCATCTTGCATCAGCAGGATGTTGAGACCCTTCTGGAGTTCCTTCAGCTGTGCGCCACTGGCAGAGTAGATAGCTACCACGTTTGCTTGGGTGGGCGCGGGGAGTGCTCCGATGCTTTCAGGGTCAGCATCAGTGAGGGCACGGACATCGGCATTGATGACACGGCCGGTGTTGGCGTCGAGCAACATGGCTACGACTTTTGCATTCAGGGGGTTGGCCAAGGCGGTGAGTACGCCTTCGAACGTGATGGTGGAGTTGATGGCTTGTCCGCTCTTGACGTTGGCCGGAATGATGCCAGAATAGCCGCTAATGGAACTCTGGTTCTCGGCCAGAACGGCACGGGCCACATCGTGGTAGGCTATCTGTACGCTGGCTTGTCCGCCATATTTGCCATTCTTGCCCCAATCGCCGTAGATGGGGTCGGTCATGTTGGCACGTCCGTTAGTCTGTACGCCCATCAGACCGTCTTCCAGCAGGACGTAGAACATGTTGGCAGCTACGCCCGACTTGTTGACTGCATAGGTCACTGCCGTCTGGATGGTGAGGTTTCCGCTCTTGCGGTCGAACTCGGCTTTGGTGAGGAGGACATTCGCATCGGCCTCGGTCTCCAGTTCGCTCAACACATGGTCCATCCATGATTCGTTTCCGTTTACGGAGGTGAAGGAATATTCATAGGTGTCGGTGTTGATGACGATGGGCGAGGTGATGGTGTCGCGTCGGTTGATGCGTGCCGTCGGCAGGGCGGTGAGTCCGAGGGCCGAGGCATAGTCATCGTTGGCATAAATGTCGTTGTTGTGTATGCATACGGGGATAATCTGTCCGGGCAATGCTTCCTGCATGTGTTCGATGGCCACCATACCATCGGGGCAATTGGTACACCAGGTGCCGGTGATTTCTTCGATGACAACCTTCTTGGTGGTTTCGAATGCCAAGTTCTTGATGGTGAAGTCGGTGGTCTTGGTGTCTTCGCCCAAAACGACGCCTACAGTGAGGGTGTTCTCTTCGCCAATAGCGAGCGGCATCTTCTTGTTGAAACTGAAGTCGTAGGTGTCTCCCTTTTTCAGGTTGAGCCCTGTGGCGCGGATAGTGTCGCTCACGGTGTTGTCTTCGTTGTGGAAGAAGATGGTGATGGCATCGTAGATGTTTGTTTCGTCAGTAATCCTTACGATACCACTGACCGGAGTTTCTGCCTGGCCTACTAGTGTCGTCTTGGTATTGAGAGCCAACAGGCAGCTGCTCTTATATACGACTTTGATGTTATCGACAAAGAGGGCGCTCTGATTGGTACATTGGTTGGCAAAGGCAATGTAGATGTTCTTTCCGGCAAAGGCTTCCAAGGGAATGCGGTGGTGTGACCAGTCGCCCGTCAGGTTCTCTTGGCTGCTTCCTGGCGTGGCCTGTTCGTTGTAGATGCATACTCCCTGTTGCTTGATGCGCTTCATGGTCTCATCGCTCAAGGTGGTATAGACGGCATCATCGGCATAGATGTAGATTTTTAGGCTGTCTTTCTTGTTTCTCAGATAAGATTGTACATCGAAATCAAGATAGCAGAATGCATTGGGCAGGAATATCTGGTTGGTCACCATCCAGTCATCAGATTGGCCTGCGGGGTTGTACATGGAGATGCTGCCGGCACAGTAGTCGTAGGTCTCTTCACTCTCGCGCAACGCAAAGTACCAGGGGGTATTGTCGGCATCGAACATCCAGGCTTGTGCGGTGCTGTTGGGTGTCAGGTGGTCGCCTTCGTAAAGCATGAAGTTGTTGTACGAAGTCGAGGGGTCGGTGAAATCATCGGCAAAGAGCAGGGTGTCGGCAGGTGGTTCGGGTACGTAGGCTCCTATATAATTATAGGTGATTTCCTGATTTCCACAATTGCCCATGATGTCGGTGACAACTCCGGCAGGTATCTTTACGATATAGTTTACTCCCTTGAACAGATTGCGCTTGGTGCCCGGGTAGGCGGCCAGCATGTTGCCCGATGTGGCCAGTGTCAGGTCGCTGATGGGGGTGGCTATACCTTCCTGATAGAGTGAACCTTTCGTGCCTTCGACCAATGCAATCTCTGTGTCGAACTGCATGGTGACGGGTACGCTGTAGCTCAAGGAGGCCACTTCGGAACCGTTCTCCATATTGACGGCTACCACCTCAACGGGTTTCTCGCTTCGGCCGATGTAGGTGACCTCTATGTCGCGGTTGTACGTGTTGGTGGTACCCAAACGGAAGGTGCCGGCAGGAATCTTTACGGTATATTTCACACCATCCTCCAATGGGGTGTTTCGGAAGTTGATGTTGAAGCTGAGGCTTTGTCCGCTATTGTCTGTGGGAGTGATTGAGATGGATTTCCGCACAGGAGTGTCGCTACCTTCCTTGTAAAGGGCAGCCAAAGTGCCGTCGGTCACTGTGGGGCTTTTGTCAAACGTCACCATGACACTGCGGAAATAGGTGAACGAGGCTCCGCTGGCAGGGCTGACCGTCGAACGGGCCAGCAGGTTGACTCTGCTGGCGGACTCTTCAATGCTTTCGGGACTCCAAACCGTGTAGTTGCCTTCGTTGACAGAAATACATGCTAAGGTGTGTCCGTCGGATGAGAGGGAAATGGGTAAACCTGAATTGTCAAGACCTGTAGCTGACTGGAAATGGACTCCGTGTGCTTCGCTGAGGATGAGGTCGAGACTGTAATAATAACCATCGATGAAGAACATGGCTGTACGGTAAGGGTTACTGATAGGGGAGGTTACGGCCATCAGACCATTGTTGAACATGGCTGTAGCTGCAGCACCGTGATGCTCGCTTGCTGTATAGGGGGTAAAAACCTTGGTTGAGGTGTTATAAGTGTAAGGTATCTCCTGCTGGTCGGGATAGTCGGAACCTTCGACGGGGGTAATCAGACGGGCTGTACCGCCGATCCATTCGCCATTGTTGCTGATGCATGCGCTGGTAATGGAACTGCCTGTAGAGAAAAAACTTTCTGTACCAATGATTTCCGCTTTCTGTTCGGATACGTAGTAAACGTAGTGTTGTACATCGGCCGGATAAATGTAATTCAAACCGCCGGTCAATACATTACCATCAGCTGACATATCAATTATTCGGCTCAGGCGATAGCCGTTCTTGCCTGTCGGAATGCCGGGAAGTTCCACTACTTGACCATTTTTCCACATGACAGGGTATTCTTCGTATCCGCCATCCAGATTGCCACTGTTATTGTGAAGGGTACCAACCATATAGACTCCGTCGGGGCTGATTGCAGTGACATATCCTCCAGCATTCGGAATTGAGACCGGGAGAGGCAGATGTTCCCACTTGTATGTGTCGTCTGCTGCAATCCGACAGATGGCGGGTTTGCCCTGATAGGAGCCGACAATAAGCTTGCCGTCGTCTGTCACGTCGCGGGCACCACAGTCGGGGGAAGACAATTTCTCATCTTCACTCAACAGTGAAAGAACGCTGCCTGTCTGGACATTAAAAAGGTAGGGGTAGTTCTCTAACGTAGAGTTGTTTGCATCCACATTACTGGCTACAGCCCACAGACCGTTATCGGATAATTTGTTGATGTATACAGTCTCGGATGTGGCGTATGCCCGAAGAACTGGAGATGCTGCAACTTGTGCGAAAACAACTTGGGATGCAGCACTCAAAATGAGTGTGATAAAAATGAATATTCTTCTCATATTTATGCTTTTTATAGAATTTAAGTGTTAAAACGTCGGCAAAAGTAGACGATTTTGATAAAAGATACAACTAATTGCGCTTTTTTAACTCAAAACCGATTAATTATTCAGTCTTTATGCCTATTTTTGCGGACGAAATGAAAAAATAGACTAAAAAACTATGAAGAAATTTTTGTGTTTGATAGCGTTTGCATTGTTGGGTACAGCCCTGTATGCCCAACTCCCTTCTGTGAAGTTGAAAACGTTGGAAGGTAAGACCATTGATACTGCGAAATTGAATAATGATGGTAAACCATTTATCATCAGTTTCTTTGCAACATGGTGTAAACCCTGTAACCGTGAATTGAAGGCTATTCATGAGAACTATGCCGACTGGCAAGATGAGACAGGTGTGAAGGTGATAGCAGTATCTATCGACCAAGCTCATCAGATAGCCAAGGTCAAACCGTTGGTTGACGGTGCCGGTTGGGAATATGAGGTGTTGCTCGACCCGAACAGCGATTTCAAACGTGCTTTGGGTGTGAACATGATTCCCCATGTGTTCATCATTGATGGCAAGGGCAAGATTGTTGACCAGCGTAGCGGATATACCGAAGGTGCTGAGGAACACTTGATTGAAAAGGTGAGAGAACTCATCGATAAGAAATAAGTAAACCACTGGGTTTAAAAGGAGTAAAGAATATTAGAGAATGTTGAAATTTGCACGATGTGTTGCCATATCCAGTATGGCACTTATGACTGTGGGGCTTTCCGCACAGGAAAATGTCACTTTGAATGGTAGCATTCAGAGTGACATTTTACTGCCTCAAGAGGACAAGGCTATCGGAACAAAATATGATAGCAATTCCGATATCTTGACCAATACGTATGCCGACCTTCATTTGCGTAGTAAATGGGTGGACGCCGGTGCACGTGTGGAGTTTATGGAGTATCCGCTTCCTGGTTTTGAACGCGATTTCCAAGGTTGGGGTGTTCCTCATATATATGTGAAAGGTAAGTTCGGTAGCGGTTGGGAAATTACCCTCGGTGACTTTTATGACCAGTTTGGTAGTGGATTCATTTTTCGTGCATACGAAGAACGCAGCTTGGGTATCGACAATTCTATCCGTGGTCTTCGCTTGAATATGTCAGCCATTGACGGTCTCAATTTGAAAGTGTTGGGTGGTCTCCAACGTCGTTATTGGGATTGGGATGATGAAGCCATCGTCGGAGGTGCAGATGCAGAATTGAACATTGACCGTTTCAGTACCAAGATGCAGGACAAGGGTATCAACTGGATGTTGGGTGCCTCGTTTGTGGCCAAGAAGGAAGATGATGAAATGATTATGGTTAACCCCGTACAGCGTTTGAATCTTCCTGAAGTGGTATCGGCTTTCGATGTGCGTACCCGCTATCAGCAAGGCAATTATAGCTTGATGGCCGAATATGCCATGAAGAGTCAGGATCCGTCATTTGATAATGGATATATATACAAGAAAGGTAATGCATTGATGCTTTCGGCGTCCTATTCAAAGCGTGGTATGAGTGCCTTGGTGCAAGCCAAACGTAGTGAGGATATGTCCTTCCGTAGCCGTCGTTCGGTAAATGGTACCAGTGTGTTCCTTAACCATATGCCTGCATTCGCTTATCAGCATACGTACGCATTGGCAGCCCTTTATCCATATGCCACACAGATGGCGAATGGCGAATGGGCCATGCAGGGTGAGTTTGGCTATACGTTCAAGCGTAATACAGCTTTGGGGGGCAAATATGGTACGACACTAAAATTGAACATGAGCTACATTCGTGCTATTGACCGTGAACCTGTCACCGATGGCAAACTGATGGGAACAGATGGCTATACATCCTCATTCTTTAAGTTTGGTGACGAGACTTACTATCAAGATATTAATCTCCAGTTAGAGAAAAAAATCTCCAAGGCATTCAAATTGAATTTGATGTACATGAACCAGCGCTACAATCAGGGAGTGATTGAAGGGCATGGTGGTATGATTAACTCCAATATCTTTGTGGGCGAAGGAAAATACCAGTTCAATAAGAAACTGACATTGCGTGGTGAGTTGCAATATCTGACCACTTCGCACGAAAGTGGCGATTGGATGTATGGCTTGCTCGAACTTTCTGTGCTTCCTTATTTGATGTTCACTGTGAGTGATATGTATGGAAAACCTGCTATAAATGGTGGCCTTGAATATGGCGATAAAGAACACTATTACATGGCTTCGGTAACATTCAATTACAATGCCCATCGCATTATGGCTGGTTATGGCCGTACGCGTGCCGGATACAACTGTTCGGGTGGTGTGTGTCGCTATGTCCCTGCCAGCAAGGGCGTGAATATTTCCTATAACTATAGCTTTTAAAAGAATATGAAGAAACAGCTTATATATATAATAGGTATAGTAGCCTCTCTGTTTACGGCTTGTGAAAACATCTCAGAAGACGAACGCTTCTTGGAGGTTGAAGGAGTGACCGCCCAGCGTGTAGTGCTTTTGGAAGATTACACAGGACAGGCTTGTGTGAATTGCCCGAGTGCGCATGATGTTGCTACTGAATTACATGAAGAATATTCTGAGAATCTGATTGTAGTGGCTATGCACGCTGGTGCTCAGGCTATAGCAGCGCCTGCCGGATTAAAACAACCAGAAGGTGATGTGTATGCTGATAACTTTGGTGTGAAAATTTATCCGAATGGTCTCATTAACCGTCGTGGCGGATTAAAAGATTATACCGCTTGGGGAGGCATTGTGCGCGAAGAAATTCAGCGTGAATCACAAATGAATCTCTCCGTTTCATCAGTCTTGATTGATGGCGGACTGATGGTGACTACAGATATGCAGGCTTTGGAAAAGATAGCAGGAAAGTTGCAACTTTGGATTATTGAGGATAGCATTGTGGGACCACAGATTTCTCATGTAGGGCCAAATCCTCAATATGTTCATAATCATGTTTTTCGTAGCGCAATTAATGGGACATGGGGTGAAGATATGTCTTTAACTGTGGGCGAAAAGGCAACGATATTACATGAGAATATTTTGCTGAATTCAAATTGGAAGCCTGAGAATCTCTCAGTTGTAGCTTTTGTATATAACAACGATGGAGTATTGCAGGCGGCTCAATGCAAAGTGACAGTAAACGAATAATAACAATTAAATCAGAAAAACTATATGAGGAAAATTTTTACTCTTTTAGCTGCCATGGCGTGCAGCTTCGTTTCTTTTGCTCAAGATATTCAGCTTGAGACGAAGGATGGACAAGTAATTGCCAATGGTTCTACCGTAACCATTCAAGGCGAAATGGTTGACATGATGATTTGGGGGCAGTTTGAGTCCAATCTCTATGTACGAAACCTGACAGAGAAAAATCAGGGAGTCTATGCAGAAATGAAAGTTATCAGTGGTGATGCCCAAATTTGTTGGGGAGGTTCTTGTGTCCCTGTGCAGGTTGGTGGTAGCCATACTACAGGTATGGGGCTTGTCAGTGCTTCTTCTTCAACAAGTTTGTTGATTGAAAGTCTTATTATGACGGCAGGCTATATGGAAACTGTTGTAACTCGCACCATTGAAATCACCGTATGGACAGACAAGAACCCCGAAAAGAAGATTACTGCAACTGTAACTTTCACCAATGACCCAACTTTATTGGCTGTAGAGAATGTGGAAATCTCCGCTTCTACAGTCTATGCTAAGGATGGTGTGCTCTATTGTAATTTTGCAGATGCTGCAAATCGTCAGTTGCAACTGTTCAATGTTGCCGGTCACTTGTGCAAGGAAATTCGTCTTACAAGTGAAGCCGAAAGTCTTTCATTGGAAGGTTTGACTAAAGGACTTTATATCTATCGTGTGATAGAGGCGGGCAAAAATGCCGAGAGTGGCAAGTTTTTGGTAAAATAAGCAGGCTGAATCAAGACTTTGAGAATAGAAAGAAATAAAATGTTAAAGATGAAAAAACAGTTGTTTTTATGGGTATTGTCCCTCCTTATTCCAATCGGAGCGTTTGCGCAAATGACAGCTTCGGGTACGGTTATCTCAGGAGACGATAATTTCCCAATTATTGGTGCCAACATTATATGTAAGGAGAAACCTGCAGTAGGTACTATTACGGATTTGGACGGAAACTTCACATTGGAGGTGCCTGCAGGTATCACCAAGTTGATAGTTAAGTATGTAGGTTTTAAAGATCAGGAAATCGAACCAAAAACAGGTTTGAAGATTGTTCTCCAAACAGAATCAGAAGAACTGAAAGATGTCGTTGTTACTGGTTTCCAGAAAATAGATAGAAAAATGTTCTCAGGATCTGCTCAGAAGATCACTTCTGAAGATGCCAAGATTGATGGTGTGGCTGACATCAGCCATGCATTGCAAGGTAAAGTGGCAGGTGTGGAAGTACAGTCCGTATCGGGAACTTTTGGTGTCGCTCCTAAACTTCGTGTACGAGCTCCGTCAACTATTTACGGTAACACCGCTCCCCTTTATGTAGTTGATGGTGTGATATTGGAAGATGTTCAAGAGATGAGTGCTGATGATCTTTCATCTGGTGATGCTTCTACCATGTTGAGTTCTCGTATTGCAGGTATCAGCCCCGAAGATATTGAAGATTTCCAGATTTTGAAGGATGCTAACGCGGTAGGTCTTTATGGTGCCCGTGCCCGTAATGGTGCCATTGTCATCACTACCAAGCGTGGAAAGAAAGGACATACTTCTATGTCCTATTCAGGTGAATTTACTTTTCGCATCCGTCCTTCATATTCTCAGTACGACATTATGAACTCTCAGGAACAAATGTCTGTTTATCAAGAAATGAAGGCTAAAGGGTGGTTATATCACGCTGATATGTCTGCTGGTACAGTAATGAACGGTGGTAGTTATTTCTTGATGAACGACTTGATTTACAAGGGGCAATTGTCCAATACCCCTCAAGCTATTGCCAATTATGAGCGTTATTTGGAGAAAGTCAATACAGATTGGTTCAAGGAATTGTTCAATAATACCATTCAGCAATCACACAGTGTCAGTATCATGAGTGGTACGGATAAAGGGTCTTATCGCGCTTCGTTGAGTTTCCGTAATGACCCGGGATGGACGAATGCAGAATCTCTGAATCTTTACACTGCATCATTAAGTGCATCGTATGACCTCAGCAAAAACTTGAAACTGACAATTCTGTCTAATGCGTCATACCGTGACCAGAAGGGATTTAATGCACTTGACCGTGTGGAGAATGTTGTGACTGGCGAATACGAACGTGATTTTGATATAAATCCTTTCAGTTACGCAACAACAACCAGTCGTACTATGTCTCCTTATGACCAAAATGGTAGATATCAGTATTATCGTCAATATTACGCTCCTTTTAACATCCTTGCAGAACAAGATTTGAATACTATGGATATAGACCAGTATGACATCAAATTTCAAGGTGAGTTGGAGTGGAAACCTATTAAGAATTTGACGTTAAACGGTTTGATTGCTTACAGTGTTAACTCAACCCATCAGGGACGCCGAGTGTACGATGACAGTAATTTTGCTAACGCTTATCGTGCTGCTGACAATGCTACAATGGCCGAAAACAACAAGTTCCTCTATCGTGACCCGGAGAATCCGGATGCTTTACCTGAAGTGGTGATGACCGATGGTGGTTTCTATAATACCCAACAGCAGATGATGAATAGCCTTTACATGCGTGCTACGGCCAGCTATGATAAAATGCTTACTGATGATTTTCGTTTCGGTCCGATGATTGGTGCCGATATGCGTCGAACCAATCGTAGCTCAGCATGGAACGATGGTTACGGATATTCATGGAATGGTGGTGGTAATCCTGTATTGGATTATCGCATGATTCAAGAATTGTTGGTAAATGGTTCGGAATATTATGGATTTGCAGAAACATACGACCGTGCAGTTGGTTTGTTTGCCAATGTGGCTCTTTCATGGAAGGAGAGATATATTTTGAATCTTATCGGACGTTATGACGGCTCAAACCGTATGGGACGTTCTAAAGATGCCCGTTGGTTGCCTACATGGAGTGTCAGTGGTAAATGGGATATATTCTCTGAAGAATTCATGAAGGAACAGACACTCTTCTCATCTTTGGCATTGCGTGCATCTTATGGTTTGACAGCTGATTTAGGGCCAGTTTCCAATTCCTATGTGCAATATTTCTATGGTGATAGTTGGCGTCCTTTGACCAATGTCAACCAATCAGATGTTGAAACTTCTATCTATATTAACAGTTTGGCTAATGATGATTTGACATGGGAAAAACAGTACGAGTTGAATGTTGGTGTAGATATGGGATTTTTGGATGAACGTTTGACCGTTACCGCTGATGTATATTCTCGCCGCACTTTTGATTTGATAGGTTTGATTTATACGTCAGGTGTAGGTGGTCAAGGAAGCAAGTGGGGTAACTTGGGCAAATCCAAAGCTTGGGGTATTGAGGCTACAATTTCGAGCCAGAATATTGTGACAAAGGATTTTAATTGGGGTTCACATTTTACGGTTGCTCGTTCTAAAAATGAAGTTACTGAATTAACCTCTGTATATAATGCGATTTCTATGTGTATGCCGCAAGGTGTAGCTGTGGAAGGAAGACCCATCCGTGGCCTTTATTCTTACCGCTTTGCAGGGCTTTCGCCAGAAGGACTTCCTAAGATTGTCAATCAGGATGGAAAGGTTACTACGTATGACATCAACTTTCAGGATCGTAATGGAACAGAATATTTAAAGTATGAAGGAAGTGTTGATCCTACTGTTACAGGAGGTTTGCGCAACTCATTCCGTTGGAAGAATTGGAGTGCAAATATCTTCTTTTCATACCAATTCGGCAACAAGGTGCGTTTGAATCCTGAATTTTCTTCTTCATACAATGATATGAAAGCTATGACCAAGAGTTTCAATAATCGTTGGATGGTTCCTGGCGACGAGCATAAAACAATAGTGCCCGTTATTGCTTCAGCCCGTCAGGTTGCTCAAAACTCACAGATTGGTTATGCTTATAATGCCTATAACTATTCAGATGCACGTGTGGCCGATGGTGGCTTTATCCGTATGAAGGAAATTTCGTTGGGCTATACTTTCAATCAGCCTTGGGTAAAGGAAATCGGACTCAACAATCTGCAATGTCGTTTGACTGCATCTAACCTTTGGTTGGTGTATAGTGATTCTAAGTTGAACGGACAAGATCCCGAGTTTATTCAGTCGGGTGGTGTAGCCATGCCTACTCCTAAGCAGGTGACATTCAAGATTAGTACAAACTTCTAACGACAATATAAAAATTAAGATAATGAAGAATAAAATAAAATATTGGGCATTGGCTTTGGCGCTGCCATTCGCTTTTGTTTCGTGCGATGATTTCTTGGATCAAGACCCGGATAACCGCGTTTATCTTGATAATCCAGAATTTATTGAGAAACTTTTGGTGTCTGCATATCCTGAAGCTGATTTTGCTTTCTGTGAGGCCATGTCCGACAATTCGGGTGACCGCGGTCTTAGTGCTATTATGAACGACCCCGATATTGAGCAACCTTATTTATGGAAGACTGCTTCGGAAACATATCAGGGTACTTCGACAAACTATTGGAATAATGCCTATGCAGCTATTGCTGCTGCTAATCATGCTTTGGAAGCTGTTGAGAAATTCGAGGCTGAAGATCGTGGCGAAGAAGTGCGTAATGCCCGTGGAGAGGCTTTACTTTGTCGTGCGTATGCCCATTTTATGTTGGCAAACCTCTTTTGTATGCCTTATAACCCAGCTACAGCAGATACTGAGTTGGGCGTTCCGTATGCAACAGAACCAGAAACGACATTGAATCCTTTGTATCATCGTGGCACTTTGCAGGAAACTTATGACAAGATTGAGGCTGACCTTTTGGAGGGGTTGGACTTGCTTCCTGCTTCATATGCTAAAGCACCTGCATACCATTTTACCCGCAAAGCTGCTTATGTCTTTGCTTCTCGCTTCTATCTTTGGAAAGGTGGGGAGGACAATTTCCGTAAATCATTGGAGTATGCCAACAAGGTTTTGGGTGATGTGAAAAGTGACAATCCTGCAACTATGCTCCGTCAGTTGAATGATCCAGCAAGTGATTATATGGGAGATTATTATGATGCACAAACTATTTATACGTCATCAGCCGAACCTGCTAATCTCCTGTTGGTTGCATGTATCTCAAATATGAGCTATCAGCCTTATTGGCGTTATGGAATGACATCATCCATCCGTGAAACTGTCTATAATAGAGGAATTATGGGATTCACTTGGGCATATAAAACAAATGGAGGTTATGACTACTTGATTCATCGTCCTATTTGGCGTAGCTATTTCCAACAGATAAGTTTGAATGCCAATATTGGGTATTATGTTGCTGTAATTCCTTTGATTACAATAGAAGAGGCTCTTTTCAACCGCGCAGAAATCAATGCTTTGTTGGGTAATTATGATGATGCTTTGATAGATATCAATACTTTCCTTTCCAAGCGTCTTGACTTGGCTAGTTGGGATGGGACTAAAATAAAGTCTTCTGACATCATGTTCCACTATGCAAAGAATACATCTAACATAGATTGGAAGAAGGAGATGAAACTTAATCCCCATTTCCGTGATTTTACAGAGATAGAGAATGGAGATAAGGATACTTGTTATGCTTATGTGAATGCAATATTGACCATGCGCCGTGCTGAATATTTGGGTACGGGATTCCGTTGGTTTGATATTCGTCGTTATGACATTCCTATTGTTCACACTTCTGTAACTCATCCTACTGATTCGTTAAAGGTTGGTGACCGTCGTCGGGCCATTCAGATTCCAGACCAGTCACAAGCTGGAGGTATCGAACCTAACCCTGTTGATCCTGAGCGAATTCCAGAGAGTATAAAGACAGCTGCCATGTCCAAAGGTTTTGCTTCATGGTATTGATGATGAAAAAAAGGAACTATAGAATAATTCTTAAACAAATTTGGACTATGCAGAATAATAAGATAAACAGATTTTTTTGGATGATTCCGTGCTTTATACTCGGTGTATCATCTGTCTTCTTCGCTTCGTGTGAGGATGACATTACAGGAAGTGTGGTGGATATGCCTGCTACAGACATGTGGGATACTACCGAGATTGGTAAATATATTTATGAAAACTATACACTTCCTTACAATATTCGTGTAATCTACCGTTGGGAAGACAATCGTCAGGATATGGGTAAATATCTTGTCCCTCCCAAGGAGGAAAAAGTGATTCCTTTCCTTTCGATGCTCAAACGTGTATGGATGGATCCCTATGTTGAAATTACCGCAACAACCAGCCAACCGGAATTTCTTCGAACGTACGTTCCAAAAGAAATTCTGGTGACGGGCTCAAAGGCTGTAAACAGTGACGGCTCTGTCACTCTTGGTTTTGCAGAAAGTGGTCGCCAGATCCAGCTTTACGATGTAAACAACTTGTCAATAGAGAATGTGGATGACTTCGTGATGTTCTTCCATACAATGCACCACGAATTCGCACATATTCTTCAGCAAACCAATAAGGATTATGATACAGAGTACCGAGTACTCTCTAAGAGCGGTTATACTTCTTCATGGATGAATACTACCAATGATGCAGCCCGTGAGGAAGGTTTTATTACTGCTTATGCAAAGTCAAGTGTTGATGAGGATTTTGTAGAAATGCTTTCTATTATGCTTGTCAACAGCCCGCAAGCATGGAACTATTTGATAGAACGAATCCAAAATCCCGAAGCGCGTGACATCTTGCGTGAAAAGGAACGTATTATGACAGAATGGATGAACGATGTGTGGGAGATTGATATGAATGATTTCCAACAACTTGTTTATACCGCTATCGAGAAGGAGATGAACTTGCCCGAAAATGTAGATCTCATTCACGACGGGAACTTTATTATTGGTGAAATTATTAACGGTGAGATTGTATTGAAATGAAAAAGATAATCTATATTTTGCCCTTATTGTCAATCCTTTTTGGGACTACGGCTTGTGATGAAGAGGATTACCGCAATCCCAGTGTTATCGTGGGAGACTATATGAACGAGTATGCCGAGTTGTTGAAATCCTCGGAATTGGGATGGCGTTTTGACTATTATCCTAATGAATCCGTGTACGGAGCATTCACCTTCATGATGAAGTTCCGCGAAGACGGACGCGTGGAAATGCAGACCGATGAGAACTTCTTTTATCTGTTTGCTACAGAAGAAGAGAAATTACGTCCTTATGGTATTCAAGAATCTGACTATACCATCCAAAATTCGCAAGGACCAGTATTGACTTTTGCTACCTATTCGCTACTATCTAAATTGGCAGATCCCGAATTGTTTACAACTGGTTCAGGATGGCAGGGTGATAACGAATTTGTTCTGATGGGGCATAGTGCAGATGGTGATTCCATCTATTTGAAATCTGTACGTGCACAGCGTTACTGTTTATTGGTTAGGAATACAGAGAATTGGGATGATTACTTTGGTCGTTTGAACACAATAATCAAAGACTTCAGCAACGAATCTGTGCCCAATAACTATTTCCGAGACATCATCCTTCCCGGTCAAGAACCTGCTGTAATGACAGGCTTTGACATGACTTCACGTATGGCGGTCATATACCAGTATCAAGGAGACAAGATGTATGCCGATTCCTGCCAATTCCTTTTCACAACCGAAGGTGTCCAATTGAAACGTCCTGTACGATTAGGAGAGACTGTCATTCGTAATTTCAAGTACGCCAATTCTACGGTGTTCCAAGTGAATGATGACGAAAACTCGACTATTCAAGTTGCAGAGAATGGCCGTCCTAAAATGACCTTCAAGGTTAGTGATAAAGTCTTCCGCGGACGTTACGAAGTGATACAGGATGGTGTAACGATGGAAGAGAGTGACTTATATTTTATCAATCTGAATCCGGCAGGAAGTGAGGATGAGTGGGAAGAACTGTTCAAGTCTTTGAATGACTACCTTTATATGGTTATGATTCCCGATGCCAATGGAGTCTATTATGTTGACTTGTATGACCAGATGGCAAACGAAAGTGGTCAATCAAATGTTGTATTGGCCCGTTGTGCTTTCACTCATCAGTGGTCTTACACCGCAGAAGATGAGATTGTTTTCCGTGGAGTCTCAAATTCCATATCATATTTAGGTACAGATTCAGAGAGTGGCGATTATGAACAGGGTACTCCATTGGCTCTTCAGTTCCGTGAGAATGTAAGCAAAACTTATCCCGCTTATCTTAAGAGTCTTTTTGGGGCAAGCAATCGTGACCGCATTAACTGTGTGGTTGTCCCTTCTCCTGATGAGCAGGAATTCTATTTTGTCAACAAGATTGACGGAAGTTTTTTGGGAATAATGAAGATTTGAAATTAATCACTTTGGTAAATAGAAAAACGTGTATTATTTATGTTAATGACTAAAACATTAAAGGTGGCTGTTGCTATGGGTTTTATGGCTACAGCAGCATTGGCACAAGTGCCTATACAGCAATATGCAGAACAATTGTCTCGACTCGATAATTCTGCACAGATAGATAAGAGTATGTTGGAAACATTGGGCAAGCAAAGATTCCAAAACCTCCAGTTCCAGCATAGAGTGAGTAAAGGTTTATTGAATGCCACTCCTTCATGGTTGGAATATAATTTCATAGAGAGAAAAGTAGACAGCAAGCAACCTGTCACTCGTAGTTCCAATAGTTTCTTTAAAGCTTCTTACACTGTATCTGAGGGTATACTGAATGTTGTCCCTGGTTATCCCCTTGATGAGGATGGTACAATATATACTGGCAATGGAATTATGGCTCCAATGGATTGTAAAGTGACATATACTAATACATCAGTAGGAGCAGCTAATCATGATTGGATGATTGGGGATTGGGTTTCTGTCAATACTCCTCAGATTTCTACCAACTATATTCCAAACACTTCTGAAGATTTGATATTTGAAACCATGCCGTTGTTGACTATATATTCGACCTCAGGTGAGATGGATACGTATCAGTATGGATTCCATCAAGATATAGAGACAAAAGAAGATGTTGATGGTATTGCTTATAATATTCCTGTGGCTTATGCATGGAATGTTGACCCTCATGCCGAAAGTTTGTTTCACACATTTTATGCAACCTTCGGTTCGTGGGATCAGGTTCTTTTTGGTTCCGACTCTGACATGAAGTCCAGTTATATAGAATCGTATGATAAACCTTTGACACCAATGGCTTTATTGGGAGCCTCTTTCTTTGTTGCTGCTCCTTCTGATGCGACATTGGATCAGAAGGAATTTACGGTCAATTGGATGAAAACTGTTATGCAGGACGGAGTACCCATGTATGCTCCTATGACAGAGGCGATAACAACAAAGCCTCAATTAGTATGGCGTTCGGATAATGACGGATTTTCCTTGTGGACTGTGACTGTCAATTTGCCCAAGCAGATTATGATTGATGAACAGTTTGCAATCATTATAGATGGTCCTATTGATGGAACCCAATGGGCGCTTCTGCATCAGTTGGATCGTACAAGTGATAAGAATACGGCAGGATTTATTCCTACAGTTGGAGATTATGCCGGACGTATTCTTACCTATCAGCTTCTTTATGAAGGTGAAACGGAGTATCGCCGTTATAACACATCTTTGGATATTCACCTGCGTGTAGCTATGCCGTTCATTATGATGGGTGATGACTATTCTATGTGGACAGACTCTTTAGGTGCTGACAATGCGGGTATGCAGATTGATGCTTATGCGATGGCATGGTCTGTACTCATGTGGAATGATTATACTCCGTTGAAAATTTCGACAACAGCTGATTGGTTGAGAATAGAAAATGTAGTGCCTGCAGAGCTGGACAAGAATATGATGACATCCTTCAGATTGGTAATTGATCCTCTTCCTGAAGGTGTTGCAGGTCGTCAGGCTGACATCATTTTTTCTGATAATTTAGGCTTTACCCGTCGTCGTACCTTCATCCAAGGTGATGCAGCCGCAGGTATTGATGATGTTACGGTAGCACAACCTGTTCTTGATCCCTATGCACCTGTTTATGACCTCACAGGACGTTTGGTCAGCAATCCAGTGAAGGGAATCTACCTCCAGAATGGAAAGAAGATTGTCGTGAAATGACACCTTCATGAAGGTGTGTCATCATGATGCCTTTTGGTTTTTAGGCACGGACTACACGGATTACACGGATAAGTTATAAAACCTTCGGGTATAAAAATGAAATATAAATCCGCGTTAATCAATGTAATCCGTGCCTAAATTTATTTTTGCCCCCCAAAAAACTATGCCATAGCTATATTTCCTTATTGCGGAAAAGGCAAGAATAGGAACCGACCGCTGATGATATAGCACTTTGTATGGCTAAGAAGCCTGCTTAAGGTGTCTGAAAAGCCAGCAGGGCAGACGCATTAAAAAGCGTTGCTCTTCAAAAGTAATGACAAATATGCTTCGTCCCATCCAGCTTTAAGTCTTTTGAGATTGATGCTTCCTTTTGTCGTTTG
>JAFXDL010000212.1 GCA_017516265.1 Bacteroidaceae bacterium | reverse complement strand
TGCTGAAACTGAATCACCTTATGTTGCCGGGTAAGAAGTATAACGTCACTTTCAGTCTGGCACCACAAACAGATGCCGCATCAGTAGATACGCTTGATTTGCAGTTTTATGTCCTGATGGCTGATGGACAAGATGTGGACAATGTGAACGATACTTATCCTAGACATAGAGATCTGAAGAGAATTACAACAGATGTACCTTATCTCATCAAGAATCCAGAAATGGTTCCAACGGAATACGACTCTTGCTACATATTCAAAGGATATGCCGACAAGGTGACAAGTTACACTTTTGAATATACCCCTGAACGCCTTGTTTTCAATCATGCGTTTAAGGTTATGAACCAATTCAATGCGATGCTTTCAACAACTAAAAAGAAGTATGGACAGAATATCCGTTTGATAGGCGTAGAGGTTGTTCCTGCGGAATAGTTTGTGTGCTTCTCTCTTGTCAAAGAGGACAAAAATAGATTTAGGCACGGATTACACAGTGTAGTCCGTGCCTAAAAAGTAAATGGTTGCATCGCCCGGTGTAATACTATGGGCGAAAGCACATTATTCATTGAATTTATGTGGGGCTGCTTGCTCGATGCAATGGGGAATTACGAAGAAGCGAAGGACAAAACAAACACGGGTTTATTTTGAATTCTGCGAGACTGGGCTTATAATTCAAGATTCTGCATACAATTCGAAATTAGTGTCATTTGGTGACAGAAATTTCGAGTAGATTGAATTGTTCTGCTACATCACTACAGTGACAGTTGTGAAGCAAAGAGATAAATTAGGATAAGATTCTACAAGAAAAATGCATCTTTTTTTCTGGCGCGACAAGTTATGTCGCATAGTGTGTGTATATTTGCCGCAAAAATGATGGGACAATGAAAAATATTGTAGTATTAACCAGGTATCTGCTCATATTAAACAGATTGCAAAAAGAGAAAGGCCGTAGTGTGGCAGCTAAGGAACTGTAGCAATGTGTCAATGGAGGATTAGAATCTCGTGAATATCCTTCCGGACTCAGTTTGAGGACGTTGGAGCGTGATATAAAAGACGTTATGGAGTTGGGATTCCCGATAGAATATAAACCTAATTGTGGATATTGCTTGGAGGACAGAAAACCGGACTATTTTGCGAATACGGCAGAGATGTTGTTGAACTTTGACCTCCTTAATGCCATAAACAGTGACAGTGTGGGTAGTAGATACATCTTGGCAGAACATCATCGGCCGGTAGGAAGTGAACAGATGCCAAAACTGATATATGCTGTACGCAACCAGCATCCTGTAACATTTGATTACACACTCGTCAGACATAATGATGAGGTGAAACAGGTCCGTGTGTTGCCCCATTTCCTGAAAGAATCCAACCAACGTTGGTATCTTCTTGGCAAAGATGGAGATGTGTTGAAGAGTTACGGGATAGACCGAATCAGCAACATCACGATATTGGAAAACGAACGGTTCAAGCGGGATGATACAATAGATGTCAACGAACTGTTCAAGGATTCCTATGGCATTTGGCAACAGACGGATATCCCAGTTGAGGACATTGAACTGTCGTATGATGCCTTGGATGGCAAGTTCTTGAAATCTCTTCCTCTTCATCATTCGCAACGCATCCTTTGCGATACGGAAGAGGAGTTCCGCATAACCTTGCGCTTGCGCATTACCAATGATTTTGTCATGGAATTGCTTTCAAGAAGCCGTTCGCTTACGGTTATCCGTCCGTTGCATTTACGTGAAAGGGTACGCAAGGTTTATGAAGAGGCGTTGAGAAGGAATATATAGGTTATGTAAAAATATTAATTTAAATACTGAAAATATGAAAGGTAAAAATGTATTCACAAAAGAAGAAGATTTAGTGCTAGAACGTTTGATTGTAATAAAACAAGAAAGCTCTAGAAGTGAACAAAAATTAATAAGAGGAAAAATAAGAAATATAGGTTTTTATTATACAGATTTTAGTAACAAAAAGGATGGGTATACTATAGAAGATTATCGAAAGTTAAAGAGGGATGGATTAGTTGTTGTAGTCGGAGAAGAATCTAAATTAAAAGAGAATCCTATGCCAAAGTCTCATAATGTTGTTTCTACAGAAAAGTTATGTAGTAATGCAAATTTAAAAAAGGGACTTGCTCCTTTGGTTGGGGAGAATCCGCGTGTATTAATATTAGGTACTCTTCCTGGTGATAAATCTATAGAAAAACAAGCATACTATAGTAGTCCTAATAATAGTTTTTGGAAGATATTAAAGGCTTTGTTTGAAAAGAAAATAGGGCAAAGCAATGAAGACTTTGCGAAAGAAATAGGTATAGCTTTATGGGACTGCTGTCATTCTGGAGTTAGAAAAGGGAGTGGTGATGATGGATTTGATCAAAGTACCATAAAGCCTAATGACTTAAAGCAATTCTTAAAAGACTATCCAAGTATTAAGGTGATTGTGCTTAATGGGAAGGGTACTAAAGTGAAGTATTATGATAAGTATTTCAATGACATAAAAACTCCTCGGGCAATTGCTTTAACATCAACGTCAAACGTCTCTTCGATTTCATTTGAATCTAAGCTTGAAGAGTGGAGTAAAATAAAAAAATGGTTGGATGAAGATAAATGAAAAAAGACATTCAGCTAAGATTTTGTTTTAGAATTTTTTAAACTTTAACGTATAACACCGTAACCTATGACAATAGAACAATTAAAAACAAAGGTAGAAGAGGAACTGAATAGCAGGGAACTGAACAGCAAAGCTCGTTTCTACGCATTGGACAAAGTGATTCCTTTTATCAAAGACCAATATGGTTTTGATGCGGCTTCTCTCCCTACATCGAAAGAAGATTTGAAGGGCGCATATAAGATATATAAGGGTAAAGATTTGAGTAGTGCTGAAAGCAGTGCAATAAATGAATTATATAACCAATTGTCCTGATGTTTGTCCCCATTATCCCTGAAGCTTTGGTGCAAGAATTGTACGAGGTGTATGGCGTAGCCGTATCGTTGGACTACGCCATCAACTATATTGAAATGAATGAGTATGCCACGGTGAATGATTTCTATGACTGGCTGCATAGAGGGTTGGGAGTGGTGTAATGTGAACACGGTAGAAAAAGAGAATAAACCGTATCCGGTTTACGCTTTCTGTATTTACAATTTGTGTAATTGATTTTTTGTAGAATCTTTGTGGGCAGGGGATTGTTCTTCTACATTACGGGGTTATTTTGATTTCCGAACAGAAACCTGTGTAGGATTTGCGGATTTCCACTGAACGCTTTTCTATAGATTGTTTCTGTTTTTTATAGTATTATGTGACAATTATTTGAAATATATTGTTTACCTTTGCCACGGACAATTATGTAATACAGTATTTTATGGCAACAGCATCTTTAAATATTCGGTTAAGCTACGGACAAATATTAGAACTTGCCCGTCAATTGTCTGATGAGGACAAATTGCAACTTAATCGCGAATTGGCGGCTGAAGCCCGACGTATCAAGTTGCAACAACTGTTGGGTGTGATGAAGAATGATGACCTGACATCTGAAGAGATAGATTCAGAAGTTGAAAAAGTGCGCCAATTACGATATGAAGCCAATCGTTGAAACCCGGATTATTGTTGATACCAATCTGTGTAGAATTTGCAGATTTCCAATGAACGTTTCCCTTCAGATTATTTCAACTTTATTGTAAATATTTCGTAATATATCGTGTAAAGAAACAGGAAATCAGCTCCATATCCCTCTATTACGATATTCGCATAGGTTATTCTTGCGTGGAGATTGTTGTCTCCCTCCTTTTGGATGATTTTCAGCTGTTTACTTTGTTGGGTTAAAATTCGTATATTCCCGTCCAAAAGAAAAGTCGCGTACAAATACGCGATTCTCGTGCGGTCAGTTTTGCATATTTATGCGGTTGGATTGTATAAATATGCATTTTGTACGTTTGCAGTCACATCCTTTTTTTACCTGTGTGCACATCCTCTATTGGCCGTTTGCACAAACCGAGGTGTATGTGTGCACAAACTATAGGTGTATGTGTGCACAAAGTCAGCCGACCGTGTGTACACGGTCAGGAGAGGATGTGCACACGCCTTTTCGTATTCAGTCTTCCGACCTCTATGTATTGCATACATATACAAAAAAAGCGGCCATCACAAAGCGTTACCCTCTGATGAAATAGGAAAGAACTGGTAATGCTGAAAATGTTACCAATGGATGTAAAAGTAATGTAAATCATAATTATATATTATCTGATTGACAAATAAAGTCTTTGGTAGAGTAAAATCTTGCTGATTCTTTCTTTTGTTTGTATTCTATTTATTAACTTTGCACATGAACAGGAATTATGAAATAAATGCATCCATAAAGTTATGTATGTGCCACCGTTTAAGATAACAGAAAAGATTTTGAATCTGGTTGCTGAGATATCAGAGCGAATCGGTGTTCTTAATGCCAATGTGGGAAAAAGTGTACCTTCGCCCATGTTACGCAAGAAGAATCAGATAAAGACCATTCATTCATCGCTGGCGATAGAGAACAACAGTTTGTCGCTGAAACAGGTGACAGATATTGTTGATGGCAAACATGTGCTTGGTGCACCTGATGAGATACAGGAGGTAAAGAATGCTATCGAAGCCTATCACCTGATGTCACAACTGGATGCATTCTGTGAAAAAGATCTTTTGAAGGCACATCAGCTGATGATGAAAGACTTGGTTCGCCAATCTGGAAATTATCGTCAGGATGGTGTGGGAGTATTTGATGGCAATGGCAATTGTTTGCACATGGCTCCTCCTGCGGCCCGTGTGCCAAATCTGATGGCTGATTTGTTTCATTGGGTAAAGACGTGCAAAGTGCATCCGTTGGTTTATTCCTGTGTATTCCACTACGAGTTTGAATTCATACACCCTTTCATTGATGGCAATGGACGCATGGGGCGCTATTGGCAAACTGTGTTGCTTTCCCGTTGGAAGGGCATCTTTGCTTGGCTCCCTGTAGAGACTATTGTAAAGGAGCACCAACAAGAATATTACAATGTCATTGCCCGATGTGATGCTATGGGCGAAAGCACGTTGTTCATTGAATTTATGTTGGGCTGCTTGCTTGATGCTATGGAGAATTACGAAGATGTAAGTGGAACGGAAGTGCAGGATAAAGTACAGGATAAAGTGCAGGATAAAGTTCGGTGTAAATTCCCCGAAGTAAGTCAAACGGCATGGAATGTTTTAGCTATTGTCCAACGCAATCCTCAATCGACAGTAAATGAAATCTGTGGCCAATTGGAATTAAAGGAACGTCAAGTCTATAAGCATATCTCCTTACTGAAATCATTAGGACTCATTGTCCGTGTAGGGAGCAATAAGACGGGGTATTGGAAAGTCACTATTTAACGTGAGTCCGAGATATTGTCACTACGATTCTCTTTCCAAGGTTAATCTTCCTTAAATATATAAATAAGGTGTAAGCAGAAAGAGCAAAAAATAGTATTTTTGTCCGTTTAATGGCGAAACTTATGAGAAAAAAGACAGTATGGGCTGGTTTGCTCCTGCTGGGGGTGTGCCTTGTGGCAGCCTGCAGCGACAATGGTGAGACCCAGGCCCGTCAGCATTTGCAGAAGGCGGAACAGGCTTTGAAGGATGGAAAATTCAACGAAGCAAAGTTACAGATTGACAGCATCCGCACGCAGTATCCCAAGGCATTCGATGTGCGCAAGGAGGGTATTGCCCTGATGCAACAGATAGATTTGGCTGAGCAGCAACGCTCGTTGGCCTACCTGGACAGCACGCTGGCCGTGCAACAGCAATTGGTGGCCGAAGCCAAAGAGGGACTGGTGCTGGAGAAAGATACCGCTTATCAGGAGGTGGGCAACTACTTCCACCCCAAGCAGACGGTGGAGCGCACGTTGTACCGCTCGTTCTTGCGCGGACAGGTGGACGAGGTGGGAAACATGACCTTGACTTCCATCTATTGGGGCGAACGTCATGCCCATCATCATGCAGTGAAGGTGGTGGCCAAGGATGGCACCTTTGCCGAGACACCCGCTCCGGCTGATGTCTATGAAAGCGACGATGTGGGGTGGAAGACAGAAAAGGCTGATTACCCCCTTGGAAAGGATGGGGGAGTGGTGCCCTTCATAGCCATGAACCACGGTGTGCAGCCGATGAAGGTGCACTACATTGGCGAGCGTAGCTATGTCATCAGTCTGCGTCCCGAAGATGGTGAGGCCATCGTCAAGGTCTATAAGTTGTCGCAATTGCTCACTGCCTTGGAACAGACCAAGAAACAACGTGAAGAGGCACTGCGCAAGATTGCCTTTGTGGAGAGAAAAATGAAAGAAAACAATAAATAATGTGTCAATATGCCAATGTGCTAATTTGCCAATGCCCCATGCGGCTCGAGTTATTAGCACATTTGTTCATTCGCACATTCGTACATTGGCACATTAGCACATTAGCACATTAGCATATTAACAATATGAAAGTAATGAAATTCGGCGGAACATCCGTAGGTTCCGTGAACAGTATTCTGAATGTAAAGAAAATAGTGGAGGCCGAGCAGGAGCCGGTCATTGTGGTTGTATCGGCCTTGGGTGGCATCACTGACAAGCTGATAGCTACCTCGCAGATGGCTGCGGGTGGCGACAGCGGCTATGAGGTGGCACTGGCAGAAATCAAGAAGCGCCACATTGACATGATTGAGACACTGATTCCCGATGGCGGACAGAAGGAGAACCTGTTGCTCATCGCCAACCAGCTGCTGACCGAACTGGGCGGCATCTATCAGGGACTCTACCTCATTCGCGACTTGTCGGCCAAGACATTGGCAACCATCGTCAGCTATGGCGAACGCATTTCGTCGCGCATTGTCACAACCCTTATCGATGGGGCTGAGTGGTTCGATTCGCGCAACTTCATCAAGACCGAACAGAAACAGGGCAAGCATATCCTGGATTCGGAACTGACCAACCGGCTGGTGTGCGAGACCTTCGCCCGCTTGCCAAAGGTGGCATTGGTGCCGGGCTTTATCTCTACCGACAAGAATACGGGTGAGGTGACCAACCTTGGTCGGGGTGGTTCAGACTACACAGCTGCCATCATTGCTGCCGCACTGGAGGCCGACTGCCTGGAGATATGGACCGATGTGGATGGCTTCATGACGGCCGATCCGCGTGTCATCAGCAGTGCTTACACCATCAATGAACTGAGCTATGTGGAGGCTACCGAGCTTTGCAACTTTGGTGCCAAGGTGGTGTATCCGCCTACCATCTACCCTGTTTGTCATAAGAATATCCCCATTCTCATCAAGAACACTTTCAATCCGGAAGGAGCCGGTACCATCATCAGCAGTGAGACGAAGGACGGGCAGAAGGCCATCAAGGGCATCTCGTCTATCAACGATACCAGTCTGATAACCGTGCAGGGCCTTGGTATGGTGGGCGTTATCGGTATCAACTTCCGCATCTTCCGGGCGTTGGCCGAGAACGGAATCAGTGTGTTCCTCGTGTCTCAGGCCTCTTCAGAGAACAGTACCTCCATTGGTGTGCGCAACGAAGATGCCGCCTTGGCCTGCAAAGTGCTGAATGCCGAGTTTGCCAAAGAGATAGAGATGGGCGAGCTGGGAACTGTGACGGCAGAGATGAACCTGGCCACTGTGGCCATTGTGGGAGAGAATATGAAACACACCCCCGGTATTGCCGGTAAACTGTTCGGCACACTGGGACGCAATGGAATTAATGTGATAGCCTGTGCACAGGGAGCCAGCGAGACGAACATCTCCTTCGTGGTGGCCCGCGAGTCATTGCGCAAGACACTGAACGTCATCCACGACAGTTTCTTCCTCTCTGAATATCAGGTACTCAACCTCTTCATCTGCGGTGTGGGTACTGTGGGAGGCAGTCTGTTGGAGCAGATTCGCCAGCAGCGTCAGAAACTGATGGATGAACGCGGTCTAAAACTCAATGTCGTGGGTATTGCCAGTGGACACAATGCCCTCTTCTGCCGCGAAGGAATCAGTCTCGACAATTATCGTGAACAGTTGGCACAAAGTGAACCAAGCAACATACAGCGCCTGCATGACGAGGTGATTGGTATGAACATTTTCAACTCCGTCTTTGTAGATTGTACGGCCAGTGCCGAGGTGGCTTCGCTCTATGGCGACTTCCTGCAGAAGAACATCTCCGTGGTGGCTGCCAACAAGGTGGCTGCATCGTCAGCTTATGAGAACTATGCCAGTCTGAAGCAGACGGCCCGTGCCCGCGGTGTGAAGTACCTCTTTGAAACGAACGTAGGAGCCGGACTTCCCATCATCAACACCATCAACAACCTCATTGCCAGTGGTGACAAGATTTTGAAGATTGAGGCTGTGCTCAGTGGTACGCTCAACTTCATCTTCAACGAACTGAGTGCTGATGTCCCCTTCAGCGAGACGGTGCGTCGCGCTAAGGAGCAGGGGTATTCTGAACCTGACCCGCGTATTGACCTCAGTGGTAAGGATGTGGTGCGTAAGCTGGTCATCCTGGCTCGTGAGGCCGGTTACCGTGTCGAGCAGGATGATGTGGAGAAGCACCTCTTCATCCCACAGAACTTCTTCGACGGGTCGTTGGATGACTTCTGGACGAACCTGCCTTCGCTGGATGCAGACTTTGAAGAACGTCGTCGTCGTCTGGAGAGCGAGGGCAAGCGTTGGCGCTTTGTGGCCAAGATGGAGAATGGCAAGACCTCTGTCTCGCTCTGTGAGGTGGAGAAGGAGCACCCCTTCTACATGTTGGAGGGCAGCAACAACATCATTCTGCTGACCACCGAACGCTACAAGGAGTACCCCATGCTTATCCAAGGCTACGGAGCCGGTGCAGGAGTGACTGCCGCCGGTGTGTTTGCGGACATAATGAGTATAGCGAATATATGATAATATGCCAATGTAATATGCTAATGTGCTAATGTGCCAATGTGCTAATGTGTCAATGCTTCATGCGGTTTGATTTATTAGCACATTATCACATTAAACATTAGACATTAGACATTAGCACATTATCACATTGGCAAATTAGCACATTGGCACATTGACAAATTAGCACATTAGCAAGTTAGCACATTAAGAACATGAAACATCTGATAATTCTAGGTGATGGTATGGCCGACTGGCCGGTGGCTTCCTTGGGCGGGAAGACACTGTTACAATATGCCCAAACACCAAACATGGACAAACTGGCCCGCTTGGGCCGGACGGGTATGCTGAAGACTGTGCCCGTGGGATTCCATCCCGGTAGCGAGGTGGCCAATACGGCTATCCTTGGCTATGACCTGAAGAAGGTTTATGAAGGACGCGGCTCGTTGGAGGCTGCCAGCATCGGATATGAACTGAAGCCCGGAGATATGGCCATGCGCTGCAACCTTATCTGTGTGGCCGACGGCCGTATCAAGAACCATTCTGCCGGACATATTACGACTGAAGAGGCTGACGTGCTCATCCGCTTCTTGCAAGAAGAGTTGGCCAAGGACGAGCAATTCGCCAATGTGACACTGACCACAGGCATCCAGTACCGCCATCTGCTTGTCATCAAAGGGGGTGACAAGCGTCTGCGTTGCACAGCTCCGCACGATGTGCCGGGACAGGAGTTCATGCCCCTGTTGGTAAAGCCCAAACTGGTGGAGGCACAGCCGACGGCAGACCTTATCAACAGCATGATTCTTCGTTCACAAGAGTTGTTGGCCACCCATCCGGTGAACTTCAAGCGTGTGGCCGAAGGTAAAGACCCTGCCAACAGCCTGTGGCCCTGGTCGCCCGGCTATCGTCCCAGCATGGTGCCGCTGACCGAGACCTATCCCTCCATCAAGAGTGGTGCCGTCATTTCGGCGGTTGACCTCATCAAGGGAATCGGCCACTATGCCGGTCTACGCAACATTGAGGTAGAGGGCGCAACGGGACTCTACAACACCAATTATGAGGGTAAGACTGCTGCCGCGTTGGAGGCCTTGCGCACCGATGATTTTGTCTATCTCCACATCGAGGCCAGCGATGAGGCCGGCCACGAGGGTGACATCCCCTTGAAGATACGCACCATCGAGTATCTCGACAGTCGGGTGGT
>JAFXDL010000211.1 GCA_017516265.1 Bacteroidaceae bacterium | reverse complement strand
GGTGGTGGTGCTCTGCTCGAGGCTATCGAAGGCAAGGTACTCCCGGGTATCGCAGCTATCAAGGGATAATATACCGCTCAAATAATCCGTATATCAGGCACGGATTACGCGGACAACACGGATAAACCGTAGGTGCGTCCAAAGTTTAAGGTTTAAAGTCCAAAATACGGCTT
Source organism: Bacteroidaceae bacterium (assembly GCA_017516265.1). Taxonomy (GTDB): domain Bacteria; phylum Bacteroidota; class Bacteroidia; order Bacteroidales; family Bacteroidaceae; genus Phocaeicola_A. The sequence continues at coordinate 37,287 of JAFXDL010000211.1, read as the reverse complement.
AAACCTTGAACTTTGAACTTTGAACCTCTAAAAACCGTGAAATCCGTGTAATCCGTGCCTTATTTTTGTGTATAATTGAGGGCTTATTTGTATCTTTGCACGCTATTTAGAATAAGAGAAAAAATATGAAACATACTTTATGCCTTGCAGGCCTTCTTCTTTGCTGTACAAACCTGATTGGCCAACAATTGCACAAAGGCATTTCTTACAACATAGAAAGTAGCGTTGCGTGGAGCAACGGTGAAGAGTTTGCCCCCTTCTGGTTCACCGCCAACCGACACGGGCTCTACTCCACAGATGCCAATAGCGGTTATCTGAAAGCCGGACTTTTCCGCTCTACCAATCAAGACAAAGAGCGCAATTGGCGCCACGGATATGGCCTTGAATTGGCCGGAGCCTACAATCACACCTCTTCCTTTATCGTCCAACAAGCCTACTATGACATTGCTTGGCGCTGGATGCAACTGAGCATCGGTAGCAAAGAGCGTCCCTCCGCACTGAAGAATCCCCTGCTCAGTAGTGGCGGACTCATCTTCGGCACCAATGCACGCCCTGTGCCCCAAGTACGTTTTGAACTGCCCGAATATGTCACTATCCCCGGCACGGGCGACTGGATCCATATCAAAGGATTCCTCGGCTACGGCATGTACACCGACAACAATTGGCAACGCGACTTCGTCTCACCCGGCCAACGCTACACCTTGGATGCCCTGCACCACGTGAAAGCCGGCTATCTGAAGATTGGTAACGAAGAGAAATTCCCCCTCTACTTTGAAGGAGCACTCGAAATGGCTACCCAGTTCGGCGGACATGCATACAACGTAAAGTGGGGACGCGAAGAAATCAACACCAACGATTTCAAAATGGGTAGCGGTCTCAAAGACTTCTTCGAAGCACTTATCCCCATGGGAGGCGATGCCACCGATGGGGAAACATCCGATGGCGAAAGCTATGCCAATGCATCGGGCAACCACATCGGAAGCTGGCACTTCTCGCTCACCTATGCCCCCGAAGATTGGAAGATACGCGCCTACTACGAACACATGTTCGAAGACCACTCCATGATGTTCTTTGAATATGGTTGGAAAGACGGATTGGTAGGTTTGGAAGTTACTCTTCCCAAGAATCCTTTCGTACACACATTCCTTTATGAATATATGGGCACCAAAGACCAAGCCGGTGCCGTCTATCACGACCATACCCCCGAAATACCCGACCAGATAAGCGCAGTTGACGACTACTACAATCATCTGCTCTACACCGGATGGCAACATTGGGGCATGAGCATGGGCTCACCTTTCCTGATCTCGCCCATCTACAACACCAACAATCATCCGAACTTCTTCTACGACACAACGGGGAGCCTCAAGTTTCACTACAATCGTGTGAAAGCTCACCATTTCGGTATCAGCGGCTCACCTATGGAAGGACTTGACTACCGCCTGTTGGTTTCGCACAGCAAACATTGGGGCAGCTACACCATGCCCTTGATAGATACCGAAGAACAGACATCAGCACTGCTGGAAGTGGCCTACTCCCCTTCCCAATGGAAAGGCTGGCAATTCAAAGGTTCTGTAGCATACGACCATGGCACCACCATCGTGGGCAACAACTTCGGTGGCATGCTGACCGTGAGCAAAAGCGGAATACTCACCCGATAAAAGACTCTTTAAAGAAAACAATCTGAAAATGAAAAAGACCATATATCACATTCTTGCCGTATGCGCACTCACCTTCACCAGCTCGTGTGGCGACTTTGACATCAATGGCGACCTCGACGGCATGTGGCATCTGCGCACGGTGGAAAACCTGACGGAGAACGACATCACCTCTGTCAAGGAGCAGTGCGTCTATTACTCCATCCAACAGAACCTCATCACCATCAAGCGGCTGAACGACAACAGTTCCCCAAACCAATACAAGCAGCACGTCGGACGGTTTGTCCACACAGGCGACTCACTGATATTGCACAGTTTCCGCATATTCCAAAACGAAGGTATAGTGGCTACGCCCGAAAGCCTCGCCCCCTTCTACCTCGATGGCACCACCTCGCGCTATGCCGTCAAGAAGTTGGATGCCGATGAAATGGTGCTTTCTTCTGACAAGCGCATGCTGACCTTCAAGAAATTCTAAAAAAAAGTAGAATCCATATAATAAAATTAAGGAAAAATAGTTATTAGAGTATAACAAGACACCAACTGGTAAAACAACAACTATGTATAAAGATGCTATGTCGCCTTTGGCGCGTTGTATAAAACGTATGATTGATATTCTCGCATCATTCTTCGGAATGGTGCTCCTCTCCCCCTTCTATTTAGCAATATGGTTGGCCATCAAGATTGAGGACGGTGGCAAGCCCATCTTCTCCCAAGAACGCATGGGGTACAAGGGCAAACCCTTCACCATCTACAAGTTCCGCTCCATGATTGTGGCTTCCGAGGACAATGGTGTCCCCCAACTTTGCCAAGAGAAAGATGACCGCCTGACCAAGGTAGGCCGTTTCCTTCGCGACCACCACTTGGACGAATTGCCCCAACTTTGGAACATCTTCACAGGCGACATGTCGCTCGTAGGCCCTCGTCCTGAGCGCCCCTACTTTGCCGAAAAGATTATGGAGCAGAATTCAGACTACCAGTACGTCTATCTGATGCGTCCCGGCATCTTCTCTCCCGCCACCCTCTACAACGGCTACACTGATACAATGGAAAAGATGCTCGAACGCCTCCGCATGGACCTCGAATACCTGACACACCGCTCCATTGCCTACGATTTCAAAATCATCTTCCTGACTGTAGCTTCTATTGTGACGGGAAAGAAGTTCTGATGGATAGGAGAAATAGATACTGCAACATTAATTTATAGAAGAATACAGAAACGGCTGAGAATTGAACTCCAGCCGTTTTTTTATTATTTCCTCCTCAGTTTGGACACAATAGCAGAGAACAGAGAATGCAGTTTTTCTTTTTCCCACGTTGTCAAACAGAAGAGATAAGCCAATACAACCAAAGACAACACGCTAGTCCCTGTACTGACAAACAAACGCATCCAACCTTCTCCACATAATCCTGCTATATATGTAGAGACAGCAAAAGAAATGACGACACTTGACACACAGGGAACAATATGTCCTACCATAAATGATTTAAGAGGAAAATCTGCATCTTTCCGTGCGATATATGCTCTAACGAACAAACCTAAGATTTCTTCTATAATGATACTATAGATAATAAAGGTATAAGAGAATCCGTATTTAAACAAAATATATGCAACAGGTATGGGCAATATATGCATTGTTCCTACTATCAGATGCTGACGTTTGATACGCCCTACACTCTCCAAAGCTATCTGTAAGCCTATAGAAAGTTGTCCAATCAGAGTTATAGCAAGAAATCCTCTACAAAACTCCAACGCCCCATAAGGCACATCCGTCAACCAAACGTTCAAGACAAAGGGCATATTGATATACAATGGCACAATGACCATAGAAAGCATCAATGAAGTAATCCGGGATGTCGAATTTGCCAATCTGATCATCTGAAGGTGCTCTCCTGCCCCTTCACTCTTTACGATATGCGGACGCATGGGACGCACGGCTGAGTTTGCAAAAAACAACAAAAAGGAGTTGACCTGCTGTGCCACACCATATCCGGCATTTATCAACAAACCGAAGAAGCGGTTCAATAAGATTGCAGCCCCTTGATAACGCACCAACGAACAACCGACACCTATCAGGTTCCATCCGGCAAACCCCATCATATCCTTTATCAACTGAAAATCTTGAACCCTATGCCATGTGTAATGCGTCTCTTCATAATGCCGACGACTATACATCCGTTTACACCCAAAAGCCATCAGGCTGGCACACATAATCAATACAGAATAAACAATTAAACGATGCTCTTCTATATGCAAAACGACAATAGCCGCCACCAATTTGCAGACAGCCTCCAAAGCACTGATACCTGCAATGACAAATATATCCTCGTGTGCATTCATTGTTGCCTCAAAGGGAACAGAAAGTACCGTACAGACAACACCCGCTATCATACACAACAATACCACTACTGCTTTATTTTGCAAGACTTGAGGTATATCCAACCAACCATGAACAGCAGGAAGGCCTATACCCAACAACAGGACACCTAAAAGCAGGGCTATCACCGCATGAATAACCGTACTGTTATAAAAAATCTCTTTCACTCGCACTTTGTCTTCAGCACCCAAAGAGAAAGAGAGATAACGCTGCGTGGCATTGGCCATGGCCACATTCACAAACGAAAGCATCAGCACCATACTCGTCAGCAATGTATAGAGGGCATAATCTTGTTTGCCCAGCGCTTCAAGCACAAAGCGCGTGCCCAACAATGTAACCAGCATGGTCACTACCATGTTGGCATACAATGCCACTGTGTTATATGCAATCCGATGTGCCTTGTTCATGATATCCTCATCTATCGTTTCATATCCTCAGCCAAGAAAGTGGTCAATGCAGCAAAGCCTTCATTCGCTATTTCACGAGCACGTTCACCATTCTTCTCATTAGAAGTTATCCGATGTGTCATATCTATCACTCGGCTAACAAACTGTGCCATCCTGCTTTCATCAAGAGGCGTACCATCAAAGAGTTCAAGGATATTCACGTCTTCAATACCCAACATATCTGTAACCCCCTTCATCTTATGCTCATAGCACAACGAGATGAACGGACGCCCCTGATTGATGGAGAAAATGACAGAATGATAACGGGCTCCGATAAGGAATCGAGCTTTGGATATGATGTGTTGCTGAATATTGGAACCATACTGTTCTTCAAGAACCACAATCCGCTCAGGAGCTACAGACTCTTCACGAATACGACAGAAGAACTTATAGCCATCAGGCAATGACACAAATGCTCCATAATGAACCGTCTGTGGCAGCATGGCTATTTTCAAGTTTGGATATTCTTGTAACAAACGATTGGTCAGCATTACCCAAAAAACACGTATATCGTCATACGTATAACTGGTAAAGTCATGATGCCAAGCCAAAGAATTGGGCACCAAAACCATATATTCACTTTCACCTATCTGTTGAGAAAATAAAACAGGAAACTCTTCGGGGGTATAATGTAAAAATGCAGAGTCTATGGTTGGGACAAACGGAACTCCCATTTCCCGTGCCAATGCTTGTGACTTTGCGTCACGCAAAGAGAGGAAACTGAAATAGTTCAACAGTTCCATACTATATGTTTTGAAACGCCGATTGAAACATGTAGCCGTAGGGAACGGTCCTATAGAACGTGCAAAATAGAGTATTTTCTTACCTTGCTCCTTAGCCAAATGCAACAAGGCCAAATGTACCCAATTCTGAAAACCTCCCATATCAATACCGCCTGGAGCACAAACAATATAATCAGCCTGTTGATACAATTGCCTTACCTTCCTTATCAAAGGCAATGTATGCAACATTTTGGGCAATCCCAACATCATCCACAACTTAATCATACGGTGCGGAGCAAAAATGCGATGTTTTGTCGGGATGTTGATATATTCCACATTAGGACGGACTACACGCATTTCGTCCACCTCAACTTCAAGCTTTTCAAAAAATAGGACTTGTATCTTGGCATCGGGATATGTCATTGACAAACGGTTGACAAATCCACGATGTGCCGACTCGTCTCCCCGATTATTTACAGGTTGTTCTACGATAAGAAATGTCATATCTTCCTTTCTCTATTATCTCCAATTATCAATGTTCCCGCAGATTTTCAAGTTTGTGCAAACATCTGTAACCATACGTGTACAGAAAACAATGCACCCGGAACAGGAATGTTGAACTTAAAACGGATTTCCTATACCATTTATTGCCTAAAACAGATTTTATCCACTTGGTAAACCGTAAATGATGCAGATTGTATGTTTTACGGGCAATCACTCCTCGCTGCGAATACAAGAAATCGGCCATCTGCCTTTTTTCATACGTTATGAATTCTTCATCAACCATACCATTCAGGATTTCAGCCATGCGTCCACTCTTCACATGGCACAACGAGCGCCCCTGCGTTTCTTTTCCAATAATATCTATTTCCCAAGGGTCTGCCAATTTGATGTCCGACATGGTTTCACGGACAGGTTGGCAATAGAAGCAACGAGGCATCACAAACAGATGGGATTGAAAAATCTGCATCCAAATGGAATTGTTATTAGGAACTCTCACACAACTACCATCCTTCAACGTAATACAAATTCCTCCAGGCCAACCGTCACCACGATACCGGATAGAAGAAACATTCTCCTTGCTCACCCCTACCCGCTTCAACAAATACTCCGTGGCCTCAAACGATTGCTGCGAAGAGCAGGTCAGTTCGATTATATATGACTCTATCCCCTGCTTTTCCAACATTTTTTTTATCGGATTCACTTGACAAGGTAAAGCAAAGCACAAAAACGGACTCTTGATTTCCCCTATGTGTTCACGGATATAAGCATATAGATTTATTTCATGATAAATGCTTCCCGAAACCGTATAGTCTTCTGCCGAAGCGACAATACGCGGTCTGTATCCCAATAACTTTTTATCATATTCAAACGATATGGCCGAATTTATTCTTCCCTGTGCAAACAACCTGTTCACCAAAGAACTACCAATACCTCCAGAGGTCGCACGCTGTCGGACCTCTGTATCATTTGAATAAGCCAATATTATATCGTTACACTGTATCATTCTAAATAACTCTTTCCATACTTACAATAGCAACAATTCCTTCTGAATACTGCGGACAAAAGAAACAGGTACACCTGCTTCATCTGCATATTGCTCCCATAAGGATGCAACGTGGACAATTTGTTCTATTATCTGTTCTGCCCCGTTGATACCTACGTTCCTTGCCACATCCAACAAATCTTTACGCTCGAAACCGTCCTGCTTTCCATTCAATGACAGTTGATGTCGTGATGTCCATCGTCCATTCGGCGAATAGGAATAACAGAGGTCATAAGCAGGAGCAAGACTCCATTTCCCTCTTCTGTCCATAAGAAAAGAGAAATTCTTGGTATGGTCATCATGATTACGCATGACGACATTAAATACCATACGACGATAAATCTGCTCCCGTTCGGGCATACCGAATTTCATTTTACGAAGAATCTCGAAAATTTGCTCGTAAGAGTGACGCTGATCCCTATCCAAATGAGCCAATCCTGCCAATGTCTGCATGTGCAACTTATCCCCTTTTGCCGTACGGTCAAACCGGCGGGTCATAAAGTGACTCTGCTCGCCATCGGACAATAATCGACATTCTGACATACGGATTCCACACTCTTTTGCCATCAGATAATAGGCATATTCTATGTTACCTATTCCTCGTGGATTATCCGACAATTGAGAATGCTCAGCATATCTTCCTCCGTCAAATTTCAGCAACCAATAGCCAAATCCCTCCGGTGCTTCTACTTGCCCTGAACGCACTTCACCTGTTTCATCATTGTAAGCAATGATTGCTTTTGGCTTGGCTCCGCCTGCCGAGGTTCCCACCTTCAAAATGTCGATAACAGACTTGTCACTTTGCTGTAGTTTGTCTTGAAAATCAGTCCGTTCGGCAAAGACTGATTCTGCAAGAGCTGTCAATTCATGCAGATACACAATGGAAGACTCATCCAAACCTTCTACATGCCTGCTCGGTTCAAATTCCAACGCTCCCATAGCACGTTTGCCGACATAGCACAGGCGGTCCAAAGGAGTAATCTCCTGCATGGGAAGTCCCTTACTGACAAACCATTCGTTTATAATCTGATTACCAAAGGCATCGGGCAAACTATCAGCCACCATTCCTGGCAAGCCACTGAAACATTTGTTCCGATTCTGTAAGAATTGTTGTGGCGACTGTCCTTTTGACAAAGGCATGACAAGTGGAGAGACTTCCCATCCATTGCGCAAGAAGCCCCTTTCATATTCAAAGACGGCCGCTTCCTTATCACTGTCCCAATACAGCGAACCGACCAACTGCCCCCAAAGCCTTACATCTACAATCAATTCATCCATACAGCGAATCCTCCTCTCTTGCTGATTTCCGCACGCGCTTTACTTGTCGGCCTTGCAGCTTCTTCAATAAAATAGGACTGATTTTAGGGGCAGGGAATGCCTCTTCCAGATTCTCCAGCATGTCCAACGCACGCATAATCCGCACCAAATTGGCAACTGTGACAGACTTTCCTTTTTCAAGATTGGCGACAGTCAGACTGTTTGTACCAGCTTGACGGGCCAAATCCTCCTGTGTCATATCCATACGGATACGAACAGCTTTCAAACGTTCACCTAATCTACGGATGACGGCAAGGTCACTCATTTCTGTCCACATAAGGCTATTCTCTTTTTATAATCCGCCACAAAGATACAAAATAATCTCTATATTTTTACAGATTAACCCTAAAAAGCGAAGATAAGCTATATTTTTTTATAGATTATTCCAACCTCTCCACCTTATTACTCCACAGCCCAATCGCTGACCGTCCCTGTCTCGGAAGATAGTCGTCCACCCGTTGCACAGCAAAGGCATTGAGCAGACTGAAAGGGTTGTAGATGTCCGTCAGATTGTCGCTGAAATGATAGCCGTCGTACTGATATTTCAGGCAAAGATAGTGCATTCCTGCGAAAAAAGCAATCTTTCACAGGATTTATCCATACAGCTACCTACAAAAAGACACAGCCAACCATTTGTATCTTTGCAGGGTATTAAGTGAATTATAACCCCTTAAAAGAAAAAAAGAACAGTATGGCCCAGTACATCAAGCAAGAAATGCCGGACATGAGAGGTGATGGAGAAACCAAAGCCCATTACCGCATGAAAACCATCCGTAACATTGGGATGGAGGAGTTTATCAAAATTATGACCCGCCACGGAGGAATGACGCAAGGTACAGCGATAGCGGTACTGACGCAGGCGTCCGAAACATTGGCCGAACTGATAGGCATGGGATACACAGTGAGCATCGATGGCATCGGTACGTTCAAGGCTACAGTAGGTCTCAAACGGTTCAAGGAGATGGACAGTATGGAAGGAGAAGAGCCCAAGCGGAATGCTCAAAGCCTGTGTGTGGATGGAGTGAACATCAAAGCGGACAAACAACTTGTCAAGCAGGTAAGCATGAAATGTAAACTGGAACGGAGCCATGTGAGCCGGCTGCGCAAATCGCCCTATACACGCGAACAACGCGTAGCCCTTGCCCTCAATTTTATTGATGAAAACGGATTCATGCGTCTGAAAGATTATGTACAGCTTACAGGCCTCTCACGCACCTCGGCCTGCCGTGAACTGAAGGAATTGCGTTCCGACCGCACCAGTGGCATCGATACCGATGGACGGGGAACAAATAAAGTGTATGTGAGAAGAAGCGCGACTTCGGAACTCAATAACTCTACTTTTTGAAGTGCGTCCACCAACGCAGGCCCAATACCTTATAGAAGTACTTCAGCAGAATCATGCACATATTGGTATAGACTCCGTTCTGAAGGCAAGCCTTGACCTCCTCCTTGCAGCCGTCCCAACGGCTGTGCACATTGGCTGTGCTGACTCCGCCGAGACGCATGGTCACAAGGTCCTTATGGATATACTTGCACTTGATGCGCTTGCAATAGATGAAACGGAGCAACAGTTCATAGTCGGCAGCAATGCGGAGGCTCTGGTCGTAATATCCGTAGCGGTTGTAACACTCGCGCTTGACATAAAAGGTGGGATGAGCCGGCATGAAACCAAAGCGGAAGAGCCAGGGAGCAAACATCTTGGAAGAGAAGTAGCGCACATTGGTCTTCAGGTCGGGCTCTTTCACAAAATGAAGGTCGGCATACACGGCCTCGAGCGAGGCATCCTGACGGAAAGCATTCACCACCGACTCAACCACGTCGTTCGACGTGAAGAAATCATCGGAATTGAGGATACCAACAATGTCGCCCGTAGCCATACGGATACCCTTGTTCATGGCATCATATAACCCCTTGTCGGGCTCGGACACCAACTGGTCTATAAATTCCCGGTAAGGTTCCAACACTTCCAAGGTATTGTCACGGCTGTTGCCATCCACGACGATGTACTCAATGTCATCGTAGGTCTGTGCCATGACACTGCGCACCGTGTCGGCTATGGTTGCCGCACTGTTGTATGCTACTGTTATGATAGAAACTTTCATTTTGATTTTCTGTTTATCAATCCCCGAAGGACATTGTACCTGAACTGCAACCGCCGGCACAGGGAGAAGGAACTCTTCTTGGCTGTGGGTGAAGCATTGTGGTCATGCCTGCGGAAACGAATCAACGGTTCGTCCAGAAATGTGGTGCTATAGAAGAAAGCTGACACATTTCCCAACCAGATGTCGTGCATGGGAACATCAGCAGGAAAAGGCAATGCCTTGTCAAGGATACAGCGCCGGAAAGCCATGCAACAGCCCAAATAACCGTTCTTGACCAACAGGTTGTAATACTTTCCCCGATGGGTATTATTGAGATTGAAAAAGGAATTGTCGATAACCTGGTCATCACCATCAACCACCACACAGTCTGAGGTCACACAATCATACCGTTCAAGGCTGGGCAAGGTACGCTTCACCTTATCGGGCATCCAGATGTCGTCCTGATCGGCCAAAAAGATGATGTCGCCTTTGGCATGGCTCAACGTATATTCAAAATTGAGAATGGGTGAAGCAAAACGACGGGAAGGAAGAATGCGGATACGGGGGTCACCGAACTGGCGGATGACCTCCAAGGTGCCGTCCGTAGAACCATCGTCAGAGAGTACGACCTCATCCTCTTCCGACAATTGGGAGAGGATAGACCTCAATTGTTCTTCTATGTAATTTACGCCGTTATAAGTAGCTATACAAACCGATATCATAGATACGCTTCAACCAATGTAATCATTTTATAACACATGTACTTCAGGAAAGAGCCGTATTCCAAGTCCTTCAACATGCGATAGACTTTCATATTCTCCTTCCCGACATTCTTCAAATCGGCGAACTTCTTCATCAATCCGCTGCCAACAGCCCCCAACACATTTGATTCATGCTGGCGGTAAAGCACCATGGGAACGGGTATCCCCTTGATGACTCCTGCGTGTTTTGCAACCGACAAGACTATCCAAGCATCGTGCATATATGCGTTTGCCGACACGGGGAACGACACGTTTTTGGCCTGCCGATTGAAGCACATGGTGCATCCCGTAGCCAACCTTCGGGCTCCCAAGCGTGCAAAGGTAGTAAGTTTTTCGGGATAAATCTTCATATATTCCCAAAAAGATGACGAAATTTCCCGAAGTGAAGAGTCCACAACCCTCAAATCAGTAAAAATCACGGTCGGTTTGCCCGGATTCTGTGCTTCACATGCCTCCATTTCCTGCATGGAACGTTCGACCTTATCAGCGACCCACACATCATCCTGGTCACAGAAGAAATAGTAGTCTGCCTCTACCTGCTCCAGCATGGACATGAAGTTTTTCATCGGGCCCAATTGCGACGTATGCTCCAACAGACGGATATTATCGTACCGCTGCTGATACTCCCTGATGATGTCCAGCGTGGAATCGGTCGAGAAATCATCCTGCACATACAAAGTCCAATCCCGACGAGTCTGAGACATCAAGGAATCCAACTGTGCACGCAAATAAACAGCTCCGTTATATGTTGCCATCAATATGGCTATTCTTGATTCATTCATGAAATGTCACCTCCTTTCGCTCCTTGTTCCAACTTCTCGACATACGAATATGCGATGAGCAACACCAACATACCTGTGGATGAAAGCAACAACGGATTGGTGCCGGCAATCAGCAAATAGGCCAAATAGCCCCAAAAGACAGCATAGGCCACATCATCGTTGAAATGCTTCCAGAACTGGAACAACGGACGATAAAAAACATATATTATCACCAATGAGAATATTCCAAAATAACGCAACAGTTCAAGGTAGGTCCATTCGGTTACCGTAGTCATCTTACGGAATCCTTCGGAATAAAAGGCACTACCCGGCCCCTGACCAAACAACAGATACTGAGGATGACTGCTGAAAAGATCCCAATAAGAACCCAAGTGGGCATACTTCACCATGTTGGAAGATTCGCCCTTCTCCATAATAAGCATGAAAAGCAACACAACAAACGCTATGGCAAACACAAAGAGAAAGGGATAAAGAATGTACTTGAAATAACGTTTGTCCTTGAACTTACGGTAGCCAATTACGCCAAACAGGAAGAAAGGAAGCAACATCATGGTGCGCGAACCACTGATAATGTAGGCCTGCACAAAAAGTACCGTGCAAAGAATGATTCCTATGTTCCTACGGCTACGGTCAAAGAAAGCTGCAACACAAAAAGCAAAGACAAGTATGAAACTGACAATGGACTTGTAATACATGGCAAAGACCTCCACCCCCAAAAAACTGCGATGAGACATCATAATGGTATCTTCACCATTGGAGGTGACATAGATATAAAGGGCAGCCTCAATCTCTTCGGCCGAAACAGCCAACCAATAAAGGACTACAACCAATGTGGCCGTCAGTGCCATGGGCAAACGGGCCAATGAAAGCAAATCATACTCGCGTATCCATAACAGAAGGAGCAAAGGGGCTATCGCCTTGAAGATGCCCATGGTTGCCTCCGTATCCAGATGTACATCCTGAATGGTTGCAAACACCCAAGAAAGCAGGATGACAGAGAAAACTGCAACAATTATTGGCAATTTACTGAAATCGGGGCGGAAGCAAACCATATTGTATGCCACCAAAAGAACAAATGTAATGTTCTTCAGATGCAAGATGGAGCCTGTGGGGTCAAGAACGAGGACAAAAACAAACAGCATGAACAATGCCTTGCCTACCGTCTTCTTGAGAGAATAAAAATCCAACCCCATCATCATCCCCGTTCTATTGACACTTAAGTTCTTATTGCACAAACTTCTTGAAAAGTATCCATCCTGTAGCCCCCAAGGCTGACAAGAAGACAATGGCTACCACTAAAAACATTTTACGCGGAGAGGTTGCACGTTCAGGAACTGTGGCCGATTCAATAATGGTATAGACAGGAGTAGTTTCCTGAATCTTGGCACGAACAAGTTGCAACTGATTGGCCATCTGACTATAAATGCCATAAGCCAACTGCATCTCGTTCTGCAAGTCGTCCAGTTTGGCTTGTGCACGGGCTGTCGTCAAATTCAGATTGGCATCGGCAAAAGCGGCATAAGCACTTTGTGTCCGGGTATAATCAGCCTTTGCCTGCTCATACACCTTATGCATGTACTCATAATCCTGTCGGGCCTTATTGGTACGGTATTCCATAATGAACTGGTTGAGGGCAACACGGGCTGAATCGGCAATGACCGCTGCAACAACAGGGTCTTGAGCTGATGCAGCGAGAGTTATCATTCCTGTCTTTTTGTCAACCGAACAAGTAATCTCATTCTGCATACCCTGGATAAGTACACGCTCATCTTCTGTCAGAAACATGTAACTGCGACTGCCATCTTCGGCCAACATGTTCCCACCCTTTTTCTCTTTCTTGGGCAGAATTGTTTTCTTCAAATCAGCCAGCCACTTCATGGGATAACTCCACCAAGCGATTTTCTGATGGTCATTCAGATAATCAAAATAGGTTGTCGTCAAGACACTGTCTCCCCGTTCAAAGGTTACCGGAACTCCAAACAGACGCACCAAGTAGTCCTTAGAACGAATCACTGTAGGATAAAGGTCTGGGCCGATAGCATCGTTATTACCCAATGCACCCAAATTGATTCCCGCCATAGAAGCTAACGATGATAGTCCGCCCATACTACTTTCTGACGAAAGTTCGGGAGCTAAGGTAACCTCTACAGAATAGCGTTTGGGAATACTGAAAGCGATAATGACAGCAGCCACAGCTGCACAACCGCATACCTTATAATATATAGAGCGCTCAGCCCATAATATTTTGAAGAAGGAAAGGACTTTTTGAAAGTCTTCCACCAAATCAATACTCTTTTTTTCTTTATTGTTCTGTTCTTCCATGCGAAAGAGTTTATTTAATCAGATTAGCAATGGTAGCAATCATTGTAGCCAATGAAGCTGTTGAGGTACCGATACTCAAGATCTCAGGCAAAGAGAGTCCTTTGCGGTCAGGCTTGGCCGGCACAATAATCTCGCAACCAGGCTGGATAAGGTCCCTTCCTCCCCCTTTGGCTCGGGCAATTGTTCCGTTCATATAAACGACATACGCCTGACTCTTCTTGGCATTGGAGGTATAACCACCTGACTGCTCAATATAATGTTTCACCTTCTTCCCCTTCAAGAATGAAACGGTATTGGGATACATCACCTCACCATTGATTTTCACTGTATTCAGGTATTGGGGAACCACAATGCGGTCTCCTTCACGCAAGACTACATCTATTTCGCTTCCCGGATTGGCCAAAGCCTGGTCCAACTCGATTCCGACATTGTAGGTAGTACCCAAATCCAGTTTGTCCACATCGATAGAGTCGCTTCCCAACTTGGACATACGCAAGGCAGCTTTCATACGCACCTGCTCTTCGGGAGTCATCTGGCGCTCAAGACGGGCTCCTTTCACATAAGCCTCATCCGTCAGACCTCCTGTAGCCTTTATCAATTCACTCAAACGATAGTTCTTCTTAGCCAAGACATACGTACCAGGGAAAAGAACTTCACCTTCAATCGTGACATTCTGCTGTTCATAGTACCCAGGACTACGACGCACATAAACTTCATCAAAAGGTTCCAACACAAAACCGACCTCACCTTCAATGACAAAGCCATCGCGCAGGGAGAAACTGAATGTTTCAGCGGTCTTGTTGCTGGCATCCGTTGCACTGGCATTCTTGATTCGGCGCGCCACATCCACACGCATGGTAGAGGCAGCCTCCTTCAAACCGCCTGCCTGAAGAACCAAATCCTCCAAAGTGGTATTGGCGGCATAGACGTACGTTCCAGGGAAAGCCACTTCACCATGAATGGCCAAGACACGTTCCTCCTGAATATCATGAATGCTAGGAATCATCAGAACATCTTCGTTGCGCAAAGCGATGTCGGGAGCCGTACCTTCCATAATACCTTTCACATTCACTGAAAGGACCTCAAGAGAAAGGTCATCACGCTTGCGATGCAACACGGCACGATTCAAGAACGCATCGCCCATTGTACCTTCGGCAGCTTCCAGCAATTCGCGTACAGTGGTAATCTTTCCATCCATCTGATACATACCCGGACGATACACCGCACCTTTCAGTTCGACCATATTGGCAAAACGGGGAAGTACAGAATCGACATTCAAAGAGTCACCATCCAGCAACAGAAAAGATTTGAAATCAAGTTCATCCACATTGAATATCTGATATTCACGGCCACTCTTACGAACCAAGCGTACATTCTTCGTGTAAGCATCTCCAGCGAAACCACCGGCAAAATCAAGCAAAGTTCCGACACTTTCGTCGCGCTTCATCTCATAAAACATGGGGCGCTTCACCTTACCTGCGATATTCACCAAACAATCGTAGGTACCGACCATAATGACATCATCATCCATCAGACGGACATCATCCTTCATCTGTCCGTTCAAGATATAGTCATAAATATCCAACGTAACCAACAGTTTGTTGGCACGATAGACCTTCACCGCACGCATTGTTCCGATATCGTTCATACCGCCTGCTTGATACAAGGCATGAAACACAGTAGCGAATGAAGACAGAGTATAGGTTCCCGGATTCTCCACTTCACCCATCACATTTACTTGGATGGAACGAATCTGTCCCAATGTCAGTTTGATACCCGAGGCTGTCTCATCATCAGAAACGCCTGAATAGATTTTTCCCAATTCGTTCTGCAAGTAGGCATTCGCTTCCTTCACGGTCATTCCTGTCAAATAAATGGGGCCAAGTCCTTCGACAAGAATGGCACCATCGGGAGAAATGGTCTCTTGAATTGTATTCTGTGAAGCACCCCAAATATCAACAATCACCTCATCGCCGGGGCCCAAGCGATAATTGGCAGGAGTAGCAATATTCAAATTCGGTTCAAAAGAGAGTTGTTTATTGCTGAAAATATTACGTCCGAAGATTTTCGTCTTTTCTTCCTCTTGATACATGTCCATATACAGGCTCGTACTGTCCGGCATGATGAAATCCAATCCTTGCAGCATCTGCTCCTCCATGGAGAGTTCACCAGGTTTCTTGACTTGCTGTGACTTTCCGTCTTGTGCAGCCTTCAGCATATAGTCGCGCTTTGTTTCAATCTCTGGTTTGTTGCGCGTGCGTACTTTCTTATATAAATCAGTACCTCCGACAACTCCAGCTTCTTGTTTACCGTATTTAGCCTTCAAACGGTTCACTTGATCCATCGTCACACCACGACGAATCAGATTTTTGATAATCTCACTTTGAGACACTCCTTTCTCTTGCTGCTGAAGCACATACTCAACGACTTGCTCATCCGACATGGTTTGCGCCCAAGATATGCCACCGCACATCATCAGCAAGACAAGCATCACTAAATATTTACGCATAAAATCTTTCACTGTTTTATTTTAGTTCTTTTTTATTTCTGAAACAGCTCTGGAGCACTTATACCCGATGCAGAAATGCCCCATTTCCTATACTCAACATAACGAATAACCTACAAATTTATTGCAAAAGTACTAATTTTATCCCGTTAGAAAGGCAATAAATAGGAAATTCTTATCCTTATTGACAAATAAATCTATGAATCTATGCCCAAATGTGAAGAATAATAACTACTTTTGGCGCCGAAATCAAAAAAGAGTCCCAATTATGGTATCATCTGTACAGATGAATGCTAAAGATTTGTAAGAAGAATTTAAGAACAACAGAAACTATATGTCAAAATTAAGATTCAGAGTAATTGAAACTGCTTTTAGGAAAAAAGCAGTACCAGTTACTCCTCCCACGCAAAGACCCACAGAATACTTTGCCAAATATGTATTCAACCGGGCAAAAATGTTCAAATACCTACCTCAGGATGTCTATGACAAATTGATTGATGTCATAGACAACGGTGCCCCCCTCGACCGTAATATAGCGGATGAAGTGGCTGCTGGTATGAAGAAATGGGCCATAGAACTGGGAGTAACACACTATTCGCACTGGTTCCAACCCCTGACCGACGGTACTGCAGAAAAACACGATGCATTCGTGGAGCATGACGGAAAAGGTGGCATGTTGGAAGAATTCTCCGGAAAACTATTGGTTCAACAAGAACCGGACGCTTCATCATTCCCCAATGGCGGAATACGCAACACATTTGAAGCTCGCGGATATAGCGCTTGGGATCCATCATCACCCGTATTTGTAGTAGATGACACGTTGTGTATCCCCACCGTATTCATCGCATATACAGGTGAAGCTCTTGACTATAAAACTCCTCTGTTGAAATCCTTGCGTGCCGTCAACCAAGCCGCAACTGCTGTATGCCATTATTTCAATCCCGAAGTAAAAAAGGTATTTACTTATCTGGGATGGGAACAGGAATACTTCCTTGTAGATGAAGGGCTTTATGCTGCGCGTCCAGACCTGTTGTTGACAGGTCGTACATTGATGGGACACGAATCTTCAAAGAACCAGCAGCTCGAAGACCACTACTTCGGAGCCATACCACCCCGTGTCGCAGCGTTCATGACCGATCTTGAAGTCAAATCCTTAGAATTGGGCATTCCTGTCAAAACACGTCATAATGAAGTAGCACCTAATCAGTTTGAGCTGGCTCCTATTTTTGAAGAGTGCAACTTGGCCATTGACCACAACATGTTACTGATGTCACTCATGAGAAATGTTGCACGGAATCACGGTTTCCGCGTATTGCTGCACGAAAAGCCATTCAAGGGAGTGAACGGTAGCGGCAAGCATAACAACTGGTCATTGGGCACTGATACAGGCATCTTACTGCATGCACCAGGCAAAACACCCGAAGACAACTTGCGCTTTGTCACGTTCGTTGTCAATACACTGATGGCAGTCTATCGTCACAATGGACTTTTGAAGGCCAGCATCATGAGTGCCAACAATGCACACCGATTAGGAGCAAACGAAGCACCACCCGCCATCATCTCGTCTTTCTTGGGAAAACAGTTGAGCGAAGTACTTGACAAACTGGAAACAAGCAGCAATGACGAACTTATCATCATCGAAGGCCGTCGGGGAATGAAACTGGATATTCCTCAAATTCCAGAATTGCTGATTGACAATACAGACCGCAATCGTACTTCTCCTTTTGCATTCACTGGTAACCGATTCGAATTCCGAGCACCTGGTTCCGAAGGGAACTGTGCCAGTGCCATGATTGCACTGAACTCAGCTATGGCAGAACAATTGGTTGACTTCAAGACAGAAGTGGACGAACTGATAAAGAATGGCGAAGACAAAATATCTGCCATCCTCAGTGTCCTGCGTCGGCTTATCAAAGAATGCAAGGCCATCCGATTCGATGGTAACGGCTATAGCGAAGAATGGAAAGAAGAGGCAGCACGTCGGGGATTGGACTGTGAAACAAGCTGTCCCCTTATCTTCGACAACTACCTGAAGCCCGAATCTGTTGCCATGTTTGAGAAAACGGGGGTCATGAACCGCAAGGAATTGGAAGCCCGCAATGAAGTGAAATGGGAAACATATACCAAAAAGATACAGATAGAGGCACGCGTCTTAGGTGACTTGGCCATGAACCACATCATCCCCGTGGCGACAAAATACCAAAGTGACCTCATTGACAATGCTTACAAGACAAAGAAACTTTTCCCTGCAGAACAAGCAACATTCCTATCGGCAAAGAATATAGACCTGATAGAACAAATTGCCAAGTTGAACAACTTCATCGAAGAGAATGTGGCCCAGATGATAGAGCTTCGCAAAGTGGCCAACCGCATCGAGAGTGAACGTGAAAAAGCCATTGCCTACCACGACACAATTGCACCCATGCTGGAGAGTATCCGCCATCGCATAGACAAGCTGGAGCTTATTGTTGATGACCAAATGTGGCCGTTGCCCAAATATCGTGAACTGTTGTTTATCAGATAACAAAAAAAACAAAACTGAAGTCTCATACGTTCTCTTTCCATATCATATATGAACCGATATAAACAAGGAGAACAATTATGAACAAAAGCATTTGGATAATAGCTATTGCCATTCTGGCGGTCATCATCATCTTTTGGACATACATGAACCGCCGCATCGAAGAAGACATCAACCAACAGGGCGAAGAAGTCATCAATGAGTTAACACTTCCACTACCAGAAGAAGGAGTGACTCCTTGAATAAGTAAAAAAACGGAAACATTGCATGAAAGCATGTTTCCGTTTTTCTTATTCTGTCATTTTTCGGACTGGAGCCATTCTTCGGCAACATCGTCATTCAACCTTCACGTGTCCCTGTTCTTCCTGTTCTGCCACGACCTCCAATTCTTCAACATCATTATTTCGCTGACGGAACTTAATGACATTCACCATGTCCGAGAGGCCATACACCATGCAACCTATACCTAACAAGATGAAAGGAAGATTGGCCGATTCTATAGGATTAAATAGGATAAATATACCTAACAGCATCACCAGAACGGGTGTCACATAGAACCCACCAGGCACACGCACCCACTGACGGGCTGATACCAACTGGATAATTTCACTGAGGCCTGCATAAGAGAGAATGATACCCAAAGCATACATCAGCGACTTTTCAAAAAACACCGGACTGACAATCAGGCAAAGTCCAAACAGAATGCTACCGACTCCTAACACTTGTGCCCATCCGAAGCGACGATTCCCATCAAGAGAAGGTTTCCGGAAATAGGTCAGCAAAGAGAACAATCCTGGTATCAGAAACAGACATCCGATTGCCATAATCAGATAAAGCACTGCACTCTGAGACCAAAAGACCAACAGAACACCTATCAACAAAGCCGTAATACCACGAAGCATGGCATACGTAAGACCCGATGTTTTCTTTTCCATATTTATATTCTTAGACAATAATCTATCAAAAACTTATTCCTGTATGGGGTAACAAACCTGACATGTCTGCCAAAGCAAACGCTTCGTCTTCATCGACCACCATGGCCATATACAGCCACCAAAGAAGCAATACTATCAGCAGAGCCACTCCCAAGCGAATCCAAAATTCTCTTTTCATCGTTCCTATTTTTATTTAAGTCATGAATTTACGACATTAACAAGCAAACAGGAACTTTGGTTGTCTGCCCCACCCCGTTTTTCGTTAAAAACGATAACCTACAGTCAGCAGCAATTGGGTACGTTCATTAGTCATCTTTGTCGGAGGAAGCAATCCGTCCGCTGTTGTAGGATAATCAACTAAAGCATCATCATGACTGAACATACTGTCAAAAGGATAGAATTCACTCTTTTGATTAGTATAGAGGAAAGCTGCATCCAAATAAAGTTGACCGGTGCGGAAACCCATACCTAAAGTAAATGTATTACGCGCCATCATGTTTTCATATTCTGCGTCTGTACGGGTTGTGTTAGGATAGAGCCACTTGTAAGCACCTTTCTCAAAAGAGGCCGAACTGTAATTATATCCTGCACGGACACTGAATTCTGGAATCACTTTCACTTCTGCACCCACTCGCACTGTGTGCATTCCCTTCAAATCTTCATTTATCCAATCATTCTCATTAGCCATTTCAAAACCGTCATCATAACGGAACTCTGCCGAGGAATAATCAGTATATTCATACTCTGCACCCAATGCCACAGATGTTCCGATGGTATGTCCCAAACTCAGGTTGAAAGTCCACGGTGTCACCAGTTCGTAATCAAACTGAGCGATATCTGTCTCGCCATAATAACTGTCTAAAGAAGAAGAAAGCGAAGCCCAATGACGGTCTGAAAGTTTATACAAAGTAGGAGTATGCACTGCCAATCCCATACGGAAGGCCGATTCTTCCAATGGACGGAAGATAACACCCAACTTTGCATTCACACCCGAACCTTCAGTAATGAAATCATTATTCAACGTAAATTCAGTCGGTGTTCCATCAAATTCACCCCATTCGGAATAGGCAGACGAACGCTTGTAATTCACATCATGAAACCCAACCGTCAGACCCAAATAAACGCGGTCGTTGATATTGGTGGACATATTGAAGTCTATGACATTCACACCACCCGTCTCGCGGCTACGGTATTCGGTTTCGTATCCAGGCATACCTATATAGTGCTTGTATTCATAGAGCGGATTCCCATTATCATCTGTAATAGGATTGCCATTGGCATCTACCAAAGGTTCGTCACCTTCCTGCCCATCAGGACCAATCTGAGGACCGATGAGTCCACCTTGAATACCCAAGACACCAAGCCAGGATACATCACTCCAGTCGGAACCATAGTAATTCCCTTTCAAGTCATTATAGATTTTATAATAATCATTCAACGGAAGCGGATTATAGTCACCGTATTCATCATGGTTGGTCATATTGGCAATCTGGTCACTCAGTGACATTCCTTCCAAATTGCCATACACCACTGCCCGTCTGTTAAAATTGCGTTGCTTGCGATAGTTCACACCTACGTTTACATAACGAACCGTAGTTTCGTTACCAATCTTGTTGCTGAACACCACTCCCAACTGATCAAACGACATGCGTGAGCGATTGTCCTTTCCTGTGACACCGGCAAAATCACTCTTTACCTCCGTATCGTTCAGACTGATTGTTCCCGAAAAGTCATTGCTACGATACAATCCGATACCAGCAGGATTGCTACCAATGGTTGAAATCTCGCCACCCAAAGCACTCATGGCACCACCCATACCCACGAAACGTGCTGTACCATTGAGATCCGTATCCATGATGCGTGCTGCATCATATTGGGTCTGAGCAAGCGCTGTACTTCCAGAAAGAAGTACAACTACAGCTCCAAACATTATTTTCTTAGTCATCATTTCAATTACATTTTACCTGTTACACCGTACCAAACGTTCTATTCCTAAAGAAACGATTATAACGTTCTACAAAAATCGGGCATTCTACACTCTAGTCTTATCTTCTTCCTCCACCAGAGCGTCCACCGCCGCCACTGCTTGAACGGCTACTGCCTCCTCCGCTGAACGAACCACCTGAACTGCGGCTGCTACTACTGCCCGATGAGAAAGAACCAGAACTACTGCGTGAGCTGCTGCTACGTGACACACTACTTGACGAAGAACTACGTGAACTGCTGCTACTACGTGACACACTTCCCGATGAAGAACTACGCGAACTGCTGCTGCGTGACACACTTCCCGAAGAACTGCGACGGCTGCTACTACGTGAGACATTTCCAGAAGAGCTACGACTGCTACTACTGCGTGTATAGTTTCCTGACGAACGGTCAGAAGAGGTCGTAGCACTGTTGTTACGGCTCACCGTATTACGACTGGCACGTCCATTGGCCGGCACGGCATCTCCAATGGTGAATCCACGGTCACTACCTGTAGAGCGTACCGTTTCATCCGTATTTCTGCCAGCCACCACACGCCCCGATGTACGACTGGAAGTATTACCGCGCGAAGCAACCGTTGTACCACGGTCATTACCACGAGTAGCCCGCACACTGCTATCATTACGACGGTCACCGCGTACAGCATTGGGACGGTCTGCAGCCCGACGACGGTTGTCATAGTAGAAACCATCACGCCAACCACCACCGATGTGACCACCTCCACCAGCCCAAATGGGACCATGATGGTGGTGATGATGATGCGGGTAATAGCCCCAATAAGGATAATGATGATGGTAATACCAAGGATCATGCCATCCCCAACCGAAGCCCCAGCCTCCCCAGCCAATATGCCAGTTCCAACCATAGTTCCAATGCCAAGGGTCATGACGCCAACTCCACCAGGCTGGATTGCTCCACGTGGGGAAAGCATAGGCATAGAATCCATCGGTATAGACATTCCAGTCAAAAGGAGACCACGTATAAACAATGTCCCAATAAAGCGGACTGCTCACCGGCACAGCCACACGCGGACTACGGAAACGTATCAGGCGGGTGGCATACTCATACTCGTCTTGAGTTCCTTCGAAGCCATTCACCCACTCTCCATCTTCACGAACATATTCCTCTTCCGTATCCTCCAACACATAAGACGCGTCATCCTTATCTACATAACGACGATTGTATTCGTCCACATCACGTTCTACTCCTGCCGCATCGCGCACAGTAGCAGTCTGCAATTTCTTGCTTGATATGGTTGCGACAGTAGCTTCCGAAGCTGGAATCTGACGTATTTTACCTTCAGAAGTGACAACAGTCACTGTTTCTTCTGCAACGCGTTTCGCTTCAGCTTTCTTCTCTTTCTTTTCTTTCTTAGGAACAAAGTAAAGATCATCGTCCATACTCTGTGCCATGCTCAATTGCGGCAGGGCTGCCAGCAAAAACGATAATAATACTAACTTTTTCATACGCTACATTTTTAAATTCTCACACTAAATCTTTAAATTCTCATCTACAAATCTCATCTATCTTTACTGCAAATATAAACAACTATATTCATTTAATCATAGAAAACTCCGTTTTTTTATATAGTTTTTCCTGTTATTTCACATTTGGAAGCTAGTTTTTCGGGATATTTTCAGATTTTAAGGAATTTAAAGGCGAAATATAAGCAGAAATGTTGTACTTTCGCAAAGAATTAGCCACAGTGTTGGCTCAAGCACTCATATCATTCATCATTCATAATTAACAAAATGGTTTATATAGAAGTCAAATTCACCCTGACCCCTTGGAGCGAAACAGCCCAGGACATCCTTACGGCCTTAGCCGGAGACATTGGCTTTGAAAGTTTTGTGGAAGAGGACCACACACTCAAAGCATACATCCAACAGCCTCTCTACGATGAAGAATCCATCAGCGACATTATCGCCTCTTTCCCCCTACCTGATGTCAGCATTGCATACACTTCTCAGGAACAAGAAGACAAAGATTGGAATGAAGAATGGGAGAAGAACTTCTTCCAACCCATCGTCATCGGTAATCGCTGTGTCATCCATAGCACTTTCCACAAGGATATTCCACCTATGGAATACGACATACTCATCAATCCACAAATGTCTTTCGGCACGGGCCATCATGAAACAACCAGCCTTATAGTTAGCCGTCTGTTGGAAACAGAGTTGACAGGAAAGAGTGTATTGGATATGGGGTGCGGCACTTCTATCCTGGCCATCCTGGCAGCCAAACGTGGAGCTTCGCCCATCACTGCCATTGACATTGATGATTGGTGCGTGTCCAACTCCGCTGACAATATCCGTCTGAACAACATCGACTGCATCAATGTCCGCTTGGGTAATGCTGATGTTCTTCGCACTGAGCAACCTTCTTTTGATCTCATCATTGCAAACATCAATCGCAACATCCTGACTACCGACATGGATGCCTATGCCCTTTGCATGAAACCCGGAAGCCGCATATACCTCAGTGGGTTTTATGTAGAAGACATCCCAGTCATCCGACAGAGCCTGACAGACAACGGACTGACTTTTGTGGAATATCACGAGAAGAACCGTTGGGCTATGGTTGTAGCAGAAAAGTAATTATTGAGATAGTTAATACAATGAGGGTGTGTCGTCATTCAAACATCTGCGGATGAACAGTGAACTCCGACACACCCTCTATTTATATGCGGAAAATCCGACAAAGGCGCAAGAGGTATCTTCGGATACTCCGTATATGGAACCATATCCGGCTAAACCACGTCCACCCAAAAGATGTAACAGAAAAAGGTTCTTTCTTCGGACGACAAATAGCCACTATTTTCCCGACAACATCTTCAGCACGACAATGCTCCTGCGAAGCCCATACGCCATCGCCCTGCATGGTATAATCCCCTTCGGACATCTTCACGATACGATGCATCACATGTTTACCCCGATATCGGAAAAGCACAATATCCAAGAGAGCCAACTCATCCACTTGACATGGAGCGACAATAACATCATCCACTCCATTATGCAGAAAAGGGAACATTGATTCTCCTTTTACACGAATGCGGACCTCGCGCCCTTGGGCTATTTCCTCCTCCACCCAAGCAAAAAACAGGTTGTTAGGAATATTTTTCATTCCCCAAAAATAGTTTGATAAGACAACTGTGCCGCTTCTTCATCCGGGCGACACTCCAAATGGAAGCATGAAACAAGTCCCAGGACTTCTCCCAACGTGCGACTCAATGCATCATATAAAGGGGCATCGTAAGCAAAAGCCGGCGGACACGAGGGATGCAAAGCGGCATATGCCTGCAACACAGACAACCGCCTGATTCTATTCTGGGGAGCCTGAGACAAACGGATGCATGCTTTCAACGGATAACGCTCAGCCCGATAACAGGGGGTCTTTCCGCTCCATGGGCTTCCATAGACCCACACCTTTCCACTCTCCACACGCAGTATGGGGCTATCGTCATTCAGCAGATGGCTACCCGCTATGTATTGTCTCCACAGACGGGTATGGGTACTTTTTCCCGTACCACTCTCTCCCAAGCACATGACTGCCTCATCCGTGTTCACGATACAGCTGCTATGCACTGGTATTGCGCCCATCGGGACGGTCTGTATTCCATATCCTGTCCACATAACTGAGCGCAACATACGCAACTCCCAATCTCCTGCCAAGTACATCCGGCCATCACCTCCAACAGTCCACAAGTCCAAATGCTTGCCATCGTCCTGCAACTGACTCATACGGTATCCTCCAGCCGCATAGCCAAACTTGAATACCGTATCCAAGTCTTTCATCTCATAGATTACTTTCTCAAAATCAGGAGGGGCACACTCCGTTTCCACAAACTCACAAACAGGCTCCTCCCCTTTTGGATTCTCCGTCCGGAAGGTTTCAAAACTCTGCATGGTTGCCAACACGCCACACAAACCGTTTCCTTCAACCCTCAGCAGAAAACCTCCTATATTATAATACTGTATCATCATTCACTGATTCTAAATTTCTATTATCCGGTCACAAATAGCCAATGCACTTGCATGATGGGCTATATATAATATGGTAAGTTCACTCTTTTCCTGACGTATCCGTAGAAGTGTTTCGTTTATCTCCTCCTCCGTTTCACGGTCGAGTGCCGAGGCTGCTTCATCCAACAACAACACATCAGCCCGTTTGTACAATGCACGCGCTATCCCCAGACGCTGTTTCTGTCCTCCAGACAAGCGGGTACCGGCCTCATTCATCGGGGTATCCAAGCCTGCAGGCAGACTTTCTGCCCAATCTTCCAACGCCACCCATGTCAAGACCTCGCGCACGCGTTCCTTATTTATATGCTCTTCTCCCGGTGCTATGTTCTCTGCCAATGTCGTATTGAAGATAAATATCTCCTGCGGCACATAACCTATCCTGTCAATCCACGCTTGTCTGTTTGCATCTGTCAAGGGGACATCATCCACCATGACACATCCTTTCACTGGTTTCAGGAATCCCAGCAGCAGGTTGAACAGGGTACTTTTCCCCACTCCACTCTGTCCGCTTATGCCGACAAACTCACCTTTGGATATACTCAAATGGAGTCCGTCAATGACATCATATCCCTCTTCATAGGCAAAAGTGACATTCTCCAGTACTATTTGTTTTTCAAAGGCCAGTGCCTCACCTGTAACCTCAGCTTTTCGGGCTTCATTCACGGCCATGCCCTCTTCGATGATGTCCAAGAAGTGTCCGGCATGTTGCACCTGTGTCCATCCCGTCAGCAATCCGCGCAAGGCAGGCAAAAGGCGCAAGGCCACCAATGCGAAAGCTCCCGTCAGCAGACTCATGTCGCCCTCGCCCGTAAGGGCCAACAAAGCCAATCCGATGACAACCGACAATTCACTCAGCACCATCGGCACGCGCTGCATCTTCATCATCTGCATGCGTGTGTCCGACAGATGGTCTGTCCCCTGCTCCAAAGATCTCCACAGCGAGGGGAATACACCATACACCTCGGCATCCACATAGCCGCGGAAGGTGTCATTCACCACCCGTATCTGCTCGCGCCGGGCTTCCTGTTCGTCACGGCCATACTGACTGATACGCTTGCGGATAACCAGCAGATAGATGACCACAAAAGGGACAAACGAAGCATAGAGCAACAGCATGGTAGCCCCATCGTACAACAGGAAAGCCACCGTAGTGAGCAACAACAGCATGGCATCAGAGGCCATACGCAACAAAGGCATCAATACACCCTGACTGAAGCCGAAGCACACATTGTTCACCTCGAAGGACAGACGGCCTGCCCCCCGTTCACGGATATAGAGCAAGCCACGCTGATAATAAGAGGTGTACAGCGACAGACTGAGACGCTTGTACAACGACAAGAGGAAACGGTGTTGCACCTTTTGCAGACCTGTAGCTGCCCATCCTTTCAGCAGCACCACGACAAATGCCAACAGGCAGAAGAAGAGCACCGTAGAACGGTCGCCATCTTTCTCCAGTAACAGATAGAGGATAGGGAGCAAAGAAGCGATACCCACAAAATCAAGCAGGGCGGTCAGAAACACCACACCTGCCACACGGGCAGCCTCCTTACGCTCCTTCGGGAGCAACAATTGATATGTACGTCTCAGCAGATTCATCTGTTATTTATCCCAAGTGACTCTGAACAGGCGGGCCGGACGCCAATAATTGTTCTTCACAGCCAACCAAAGGCGGCTCATGAAGTTGGTGTCAAACACCTGTCCGCGCAAACAGCTGTTGTGATACAACCGGCGGAATTTATAGACAAAGATACGTATCGGGTTATTCCCAAATGCAGTTGCCGGCACAGACGGATAGGCAGGAGCTACCATCTCATGCAACATCTCTTCGGCAAAGGATTCGTCAAACTCCACTTCTACAGGGACTCCCAAGTAGCGATGGGCCAACCCCGTCAGTGCACAGAAGAAACGCAGTACCCGAGGTGCCATCAGTTCAGTGGGCAACAGTCCCCATGCACCGTCCTTCATCAGACAAGCCCAGTCGCACAAGTGATGCAACGACAAGCCGTTACCATAATGCTGGGCTGCATGAAAACCGATGAACACAGCATTGAACGCATCCGAAGGCACACTGATGGGATACTCGCCTCCCTGTAAAGCCACCTCTACTGGTTCGGCATGCTCATGCAGATATTTCTCCAAAGGAACAGCTTCATGGGTGTTATAGACGTTCAAGAATGCCTTGTGGTTCTCAATCATGATACCTCTGTATCGGAATGTATTGTGTTTCTTCGAATGTTCCCGATCCACCTCTATACCCCGCTCTTCTATCAGTTTCTCAGCCAGGGCAAGAGCCTCTTCATCGCTCATCCGCGTAGTATCCAGCGAATAGAGGCGCACATCAATGTCACCTCCCTCACGATGGGCAGGCACAGGATAATGGGTAGAGAACCCTACCCCCTTGAGCTGCATCAGGCCGATGCCATGCGGACGAAGCAACTCCGTCAGTTCGTGCACCGTGCGACAATAGTGTGCATAGCGCTCTTCATACTTTTCCACAGCCATGGCCCATGTCAACTTCAATGCACGCGGAGGCAACAGGTCAGCAGGCAAAGCCGCCACTCCCTCCCAAGCCATAGCCATCACCCCTTGTTCTACCGCCAGCCTATGACAAGCTTGCCAATCGGCATCGGTAGCACCGGCAAACACATCATGGCACACCTCACCACCGCTCAAAGCATGCTTCAGCAAGGCCAATACCATCTGTACAGGACGAGAATATCTCATATATATATCATCATTCATTTGCACATTTCTGCGAATGAGTTTCTGTCAGGCCTCCACTATACCCTCGCACTTCTTCAGGCGTTCTACCCAATGGGTTGCATCTGTCAAAGCCTGCTCTTCGGCTATGCCATAGGTCTGAACCAACAGGGTTGCAGCGTCTTCAGTGGTGAACTCCTTACCGGCCAATGCCTCCCACAACATACGTGCCGAAGCATTCAGTGAAATGATGCGGGTCATGTCCGTGTGCGAACTTCCCTGATTTACAATAATAGTCTCTCCTGCAATGGTGCGGAGCGTGTGTTTCGGATTTATTTTCATGATAATTCGTTTTTATTCTGCAAAAATAAAACAAATTTCTGAATTGGCAATAGGTTTATGACACGAATACAAATAAATCGGGCACGGATTACACGGATTACGCGGAATGTTCATCATGAATCATTCCATGCCCTCTGTGCCATCCGTGCCCAATCACGTCGTACGAAAACTAAATCCGTCGCATCAACCTACACCATAGTTGGGGTCTGCAGGGTCATCCGTATAACTCAAGGCATAACCTTTCTCTACGGCCATTTCGATAATCTCCACTTGGGGAGCAATGTAACTGTTTGTCTTTTCCATAATAAATACTTTTAAAATGTTTGTATATCTTTTAAAATTCTCTATTCTTCAGCATCACCTTCTTTCCACCTTTTATATATACGCGTCCCGGCAATGGGTTCTCCACACGTCGGCCTTCCAGGTCATACAGCATGTCGGCCCCTTCCACGCCTGTCGGACGCTCCATATACACTCCTTCAATGCCCGTGACTCCTCCAGTGAAGCGCATCGTCACACTGCTTGCACCGGCATCGAATGCCGACAACCAGCACTTACCGGCAGGGATGGTAAATATCTGTCCGTTCATGTTGTAGAACTTCGAGCCTTGCCCTTGGTTTTGGAGAATGTATCCCGAGGAAGCCTCCTGTTTCACAATGGCTCCGCTCAACACTCCATCGGTCACCGTCTCTTGATAGGCAGTCAAATCTACCACGCCCGTCAATGTATCCTCGTATCCATTCTGCGCATACAGCACATAAGGCTTATAGGCTTCCAGGGTCGTAACCTCTTCCATCAACACACTGTTTTCATCCATCCCCGTACTGATGAAGGCTCTCACTCCTTCGGGCAACTCCGCATCAAAGGCCAACACACAAGTGCTCCACATATTCTCCTCTGAAATATTCACGTTTGCCTCTTCCTTGATAGCAGCAAACTGTCCCCAAAAGCCTCCCATATCGCTATAGGCTTTAGCGGAACCATTGGGGACGGTGAGGGTGGCGGAGGTAGAGAAGTAGGACATGGTGGAAATTGAGAAAGGGATGGGATTTTTTATTGTAATATCTGTAAGGTTAGAGCAACCTTCAAATGCTGCATTGCCCATACTAGTAACAGTATTTGGGATAGTAACACTTGCTAGGTTCGCACATAAAGCAAAAGTACCTTTTCCGAGACTTGTTACAGATTTAGGAATTGTGATATTCATAAGGCCAGAGCAACTATTGAACGCATAATCACCAATGCTCGTTACGGAATGTGGAATAATTGTTGTTTTACATCCTGAAATTAAAGTATTGCTACCCGTTTCAATAATCGCATTGCAATTATCTCTAGAGTCATAAATTTTATTTCCACTTTCGACAATGATATTCGTAAGACCTTTACAACCTTGGTATTTGCAATTTGTTGTATACCAATTAGTTTTGATTAAAACGGTAGAAAAGTGATTGCGTAGATTCTGTAGATAGAGAAAAAGGTGAAGATTTAACGTATTTAACTTCTGTAAACCACAAAAACAGTGGAAGTGTGCAGGTTTTACGATAAAGATGGTTTATAGAGAATAGTCACGAATGATTCGTGCTTATTGAGTCAATCTGATAAAGGACTCTTAATAATCTCAAAAAACACGTATATAATTGTCTTTTGTAATAAAAGGTCTTATCTCTCACATAGCCGCTAACATTTCATCTCGTTTCTGAACGAAAGGTTCATACTTATTCTTGCCTAACAACCTGAATACAATATCATAATCAATAGGCGCAATCACAGCATGTTTATTGGTATTAACCTCATAGTCGTATATCTTCTGCAATGCCTCGTCCAATGATGTATAGCAGAATTTCTTAAATATCTTCATTTTATCATTTGGCTTACAGGCATTAAGCATGGCGCCATTCAGCGTACCTTCCATAAGCACACATTTACAATGGCATTTCGTTAGATGCGCAGTTCCTTCTTTATCCTTATACAGCCACAGATTATCATCCAATTGTATTTGGTATTTCGAAATATATGACTTATCAGCCGTTTCGTAGCGTATTTCGACTCTGTTGCGACGTCCTAATAGCAGACGACATTTCTTGTCAAATTCCTCAATCTGACTATACAGAACCTTGATTGCTTCCTCTACAGCTACGAGTTCATTACGATACACTTGAGCCTCTTCCTCATAATGAGACAAAGGATGTATCAATGGATGGAGATAC
This sequence comes from Bacteroidaceae bacterium, assembly GCA_017516265.1. Classification (GTDB taxonomy): domain Bacteria; phylum Bacteroidota; class Bacteroidia; order Bacteroidales; family Bacteroidaceae; genus Phocaeicola_A. The sequence continues at coordinate 6,058 of JAFXDL010000211.1, read as the reverse complement.
GACTCTACGGTCATAATGCTTGTGACATCCATCCCTATTTTCAAAAATATGTCAACCAATGCCTCTACCCGTTTTGTCAATTTATATCCGGGTATTAACGTAAAGTCATCATTAAGAAACAACTCTTTTGGCAAATGCTTCTCGCTAATTAACTCCTCCAATGCCTTTCTAAAATAGTTGGCTGCTGCAGGCAAATCCACAGGTCGTTGGCCATGCAGATATTCTTTAGCCCTATCGTATTCGCATGTTCCCGCCGTCATAACAGGAACAAAAAATGATAATCCATTATCTTTCTTTGGCAGAGAATACAAATTTACGAATTTCCACTCACTCCCATGGTGATTTGCAAGGTAGTTTCTTGCCAGACAATACCATGAACGATCATACGTGGCTATAATTATCTGGAAATCCATAAACTCATGCTCCAATATTTCTAGTATTGCCCACCTATTCGAAGAATCTATACCAATAAAAATATCATCTAAAAACATCAGATGTAAATCCTTGCCAGGGTTGGCTTTCAAGGCTGCAAGATAAAGGCAGATTGCAATCGCAGAAAGTCTTGCTTCATTCAATCCTTCAATAAAACCTTCAATTGATGATTTACCTATTGATATTTTTATCCTCAAATCTTGTTCTATTTTCCAGTTACCTTTACCTTCTACACCATAATCAAAAGACATAGGCTTCAAATCATAGTCAACATGTAATCCAAAGTTGTCAAAATATCGTGAAAGATATTTATTCACCTCAACAAACAAATTATCTAGAACAGCCCTTAATATCTTTTCAAAGGAAGCAAGGTTTTGAAGACCACGCTGGTGTCTTATCTCGTTGCGGTTACGTACCTTAAATATATCTCTCTTTATTTGTTTCCATTCCAAAGCTAAAGGCAGATTGATTCCTTGAGCTGAGGCCACATGGTCTTTGAGTAGGTTTTTTATAAAGAATTTAAAAAGATTAGGATCGTTTTCCTCATACAAGTACACCTTCAACAAGTCTTTATAATTTAAGAAACCTTTTGTCAATGCCAATGTTTTCAGAAATGCCGTTCCTGCAACTTTCGTGTTATCCACACCTCCAGCAAATCTATAATCCACGACATTATCTATCTCTCCTGTCGCATCATTATAATCACCAATGCTTAGTATAACTTCACCATCAGCTCCTAAAGGTTTATAACGATTAGGCGTAAAACTTACCGTCGAATAAAAACTCTGAATAAAGTCGTTCAGCGACTTATATAATGATGTCTTTCCGCTGCCATTTTCACCATACAGCAGCAAATTCTCACCCTTTTCCAGTGAAAAAGTCAAACGGTCATAATAAGCCCGCGAATTTTCTATCTCAATCTTTGTTATCCTTTTCATTTTTCATCAAGTGAACCAATTACGCCTTTAGCAGCCATCAATTCTGCCATCAAACCTCCATTTTCACGTATAATATGATGATACACATTTGAAATAAACTCTTCCATTTCTTCAGCATTTTTAGCATGCACATTTTCCAGCATCATCGCCTTACCTATCAGATTCACATTCTGGTATTCAAACAACTTTTGGTAAACGATTTCCTCTACCATCCAGTCTAGTACATTCTCAAAGAAGTGACTTTGAATATAGTCTTTCGTCTTTGTATACATAGTTACCTTCTCAAAAACTGCCTGAATTGGTAATAATATGTACGGTATCTCGATATTCTTTAGACTGGCAACAGAGACATTTCTGTTTCGAAAATCATATTCCTTATACACATAGCTACTTTGCAACATAGCAGCAATATAATTCGGAATAAATCCCAAGCGGTTAATTCTACAACCACAGTAAGACTCTAAGTCTTTAGGACGTTTATACTCTATCTGTATTTGTCCCTTTGCCTTATTGTCTCGTTTTACATAAAAATCTATATTTATGATATCATCTGTATAATTTCCTTCAAAAGCGACAAAATCCGCAATATCACCAAGACGAGCTTTTACCAATTCAATATCTTCTGTATTTTTATATTGTGCATGGAAGTCATCCACCGTCTTAGTGAAGTCCTCCATTTTTATGTCAGATGACATTGCACTGAAAAGATTCCTCACTTGTATCCTTATCTCCCTCTTTTTATTACGGAAGCTATATCGATCTAATCCATTAAGGAAATACCAGAGGGCATAAAAACTTTGCTGGGTACGTTTGTTGTTCTCTATTCCCAACATCTCATCCAAATTTTTACTCAGTGTTTTTTCGCTGTCATCATTATCATCCGTTAATAGAGTCTTCAAATTTCTAATGAAAGTAAACTCCAGACCATTTACAGCAGCAACAAAGGCTTCCTTCTTCTCTGCATTCTCTAGAATTTTTGATATATCACCCTTCGAACGCAAACGGATAGCAATGCGTCCTCCTATCTTGTAAATGTCAAGTGGACCCTTCTCTGTGGCATCCTGTTTATTCTGTTCAAGATAGTTAAAATATGATAACACCGTATAGTCGTTCTCGTTTTCCATACGTGTGCTTGCTTTTCGCATAAAGAACCAATTTGCATTGTTCCTATACGAAGCCTTGATGGTATTAATCAGTCCTCTATCTAAATACGAGTTCCACATCTCAAACGTATCGTCTTTTATTGGGTATGGTTTATTATTCAGACGAATAAACAAATCTAGAGGCTCAAAATCAGGATTATTCTTTTCGTTTATCTCAATTACCCATAAGTCAAAATTGGCAATTTTATCCTGTAAATCTTCATCCAACTGAGCAAAGTGCTTACCGTTCAGATTTGTCAAGATACTGTCTTTTAGCAACAATGCAAAACCATCTTTGTTCGATTTTACCGTCTGCCCTTCCTCATTCAAATATCCCCTACCCAAAAAGGCTAAAATACTCAGAATACGCTGTTGACCGTCTATAACCTCACTCACACCATCTTTGCTTTTGAAAATAAAAATGGGCGGCAGTTTTATACCCAGCAAAAGGCTCTCAATTATTTCTGATGATTTTTTTCTATTTATAACCTCTTCACGCTGGTAAGGCGGACGAACTAGAAAGCGATAGCGAGCCATAAGACGGCAAATGTCATCAATGGTATAAGTGGTTGGCTCAGGCTTATTTATACGCAGTTCCTGATAGTTGGTTGTCTCGTCATCCTTGGCCCGATTCAGTTCACGGTTCTTCTGCTTAAACTGATCATTGGTTTCTATATACAGACTCTTGTTGATGTCATATGCCTCATCTAAATAGTCGGCTATCACATCATATCTATCAATAATCTGTTGCGAAAACGAGCTTCTTACCATCTCAAAAGCCCATAAATTGTTCAAGATATGAGAGGTAAATCCTACAAACTCAACAGAATTCTTTTCTGGAAGTTTCTTGCCATTATCTTCCAATACGGAGAAGGCCCAAAACAGTACTTCCGACATTAGTCTATTGTATGGTGTTTTTTCATTATCTACCACCACACGTATTTCATCCAGAATATCCAATTTCTTTTTGAAGGAAACGAACAAGTCTTCAAACTGGTCAGCATTTATCTGCGAAGACAGCAAGTCATAGTACTTGTCTGTAATTTTCTGCTTAGCCTTCGAATAGTACTTGATAGGTATCTTGTGAATTACTAGTAACTGACGTATCTTCTGAAGTAACACTTCCAATTTCTTGTCTTCATATTTAAATAGACGATCAAACTGCTCGTGTAACTTTTGATTCTTCAGTTTCTCCTTAAAAAAAGTATTCAAGTCATCATCAAAGTAAATAGCTTTATCTATCTCAAGGTTTTTCAGAGGGGTAATACCAGAATTATAACGTTTGAAAATCTCCTGTTTTACAGAATCTTCATCCTTCTGTGTCAGCCCATCGTATGACGCAAAGCTAAATTCAATCACACGCAGTTTGGTATCAAGGAAATCATTTTTGAGTTGGTCTGGTAATGATCCAAATGCTTTTTTTCCAATATTCAGTACATCAAGTTTTTTCAACCCTGCTTTGCTTAGACGAAGCTCGCCGCGTATAAATCTCAAGATGGTTTCATAACGCTGCCTACCATCTATAATTTCCACGCCCTTTTTACTGCGAAAAAAAATTAGTGGCGGAATCTCCGTACCTATCAAAATACTCTCCAAAAAATATGTCGCTTTTTCACCGTCCCATACATAATTACGCTGGTACGGTGGGGCATACTGAGTTTTCTTGACCTTGTCTTCATTGAAAAGGCTATCTATCGTAACAACTTTAGAGTCTTTTGCCAGTCTGTTTACAAATATTTCCGTTAAGTTCATATGCGCCTCTCCTACAAATTAATGTATATTAAAATAGCAATCAGCCTTACAACCATAGTGATAAAAATACTCTGATTTCTTTTCCAGAGATTTTCCAAATCCCATTATCGACTTAACCACCATGAGGGATCCGATTGGATCATAACGTTACATAATAACAAGCACCAAAATCAGCCAACGTTTAATATAGCCAATTAGCATGCCACTATTATTACTACCCATGATTGTTGAATAAGTTCTCATATTAATACAATGTTTAATCCATTTATGAAGTAATGTGTTCAACTAACTATAATCCACTCCCCATCATTATCCTTGCCTTCACGTTTCAAAACGCCAAGCTTTTGCAAAGCAGAAAGGTCACGTTCAATGGTGCGCTGGCTCACCGACAAAGTCTCCGACATTTGTTTGCCAGTAATTGTCGGAGATTCTTTAATGAGATTGAGTATTTTCTGCTGACGCTCAGTGAGTTTCGTCTCCGACACGTCTCCGTCATGGTCTCCGACATTTTGTGTGTCGGTAGTGGCATAGATAATGGTCTGAAATTGGGTTGGAGTAGACTTGAAGACTGGTTTCAGTTCGTCCTTATAACCTTCCAAGGCTTTGGTCTCATTGCAGATGCGTGTGAGCCCACTGCCACGCTTCTCCATATAATCCAATTGTGCCATCACGTTTGCGAGTATGGGATTACGTCTTTCGGAAGAAACGTCTGCAATGTCTAAATTCTGTATCAACATACCATTGTACATGCCACCAGGAGATGTCACAGTAAGACGGTTATCATAGATGTCAAGATGTACTTCACTGCCCATCACTGTGTAGTCGCGATGGATGAAATGGTTTACCATTGCTTCAAGAACTGCACGTTCCGCATACTCTGGTTTGTTCTTTCGTCCATCAGGCAATTTCTCCCAGCCTCTCCTGGTGTTTGACTTCACAAAGTTCATAGCTTCACGGAGTAGCATGAGGACATTGCCTGTAAACTCCGCATCGTTGATGGCATCGCCCTTTTCCTTTCCATCCCATCGAGTACAATAAAGGCGAGACTGCCATAAAGGACAATCATCGGCAAACAAAGCACCAGCATTCGTTAGGTTCCCTGTGCCAGTTACCAGTCCAAACGACAGGAGATATTTCTTGTCCCATTCTTGTTTGGTACGGTCTTTAAAGGCATTCGCCAATATCGTAAAGGAATAGTCATCTGTTTTATAGTCTGTGTGAAGGGAATCAAAAGTTTTGTTGGAACCTTTCAGAACCAAGCGAACCATCTGTTCTGCTGACGCAGGCATACTTTCATCACCAACTCGGACAAAGGCAATGCGCTGACCATCGCCAACGTAATAATATGGTGTGTAATGCCCTGCGTCGACTTTGAGTTGCAAGATATGTAAGCCATCTATATCATGGGGAATCATCTCCACCTCTTGCAGGGGATCCATGTAATCGCGAATCTTACTGCTGATAGTTTCGCAAACATGTTGTACATCATCAAGCCCTTTGACAACACCATCGTTATCTATACCGAAGAAAAGGGAGCCACCCAAGCCATTGGCAAAAGCGCTTACGCTCTTCAGCCAACTTTTAGGTTTCTTCCCTTCAAGCATCACCTTGAAGTCGTATGCTGTACATTCAGCTATCAGGGTGTTTAATTCCATTCTATATAAATTCTGGCATATTACCTTGCAAAGGTACTACTTTTTCTCGAAATGGAAACATAAAATCACTTTTTCGCGCGTAATTTAAGCAAGTTTAGTCTAAAGTAAGCCCTACTTATAACAAAAAGAAACGATTTGT
>JAFXDL010000210.1 GCA_017516265.1 Bacteroidaceae bacterium | reverse complement strand
TCTGCAAAGGAACAGGCTGGTTGGAAATCTTAGGATGTGGTATGGTGGACCCCAATGTCCTTGATGCCTGTGGCATTGATAGCAAGGAATATACGGGTTTCGCTTTTGGTATGGGTGTGGAACGTATGGCGATGCTCAAGTATCAGATTCGCGATTTGCGTCTTTACTTTGAAAATGATCTTCGTTTCTTGCACCAGTTCGACAATATCATCTGATGGGACGCATCGCAATAAATGGGATGCGTTTCTATGCGCACCACGGCTGTTTTGACGAAGAGCGTGCAATTGGCACTCACTTCGTTGTCGATATTTGGATGGAGGTCGATACCAGAACGGCTGAAGTGTCTGATAACATTGCTGATACGGTTAACTATCTGGAAGTTTACCAAGTGGTGAAGCATGAAATGGAGACCCCGTCCAATTTATTGGAGCGGGTGGCCCGCAGGGTGGGGGAGGCTGTTCTGTCGCAGTTCGCTGATACCATGAGTGTTGTGGTGAAGATAAGCAAACTGAATCCGCCATTGGGAGGCCAGATGGAATCGGTCAGTGTCGAGGTGGAGTTGCCTTAGAGCAGTCCGTTGTCATGAAAACTGTAATAGTCGGCCTTCCCGTTGCTTGTCAGGGCTATTATTAGATGCTCTGTTACATTGATTTGTAAAAGTTTACCGGCTTCGACCAGCTGCTTCGTCAGCTTCCGGTCGGCGTTGCTTGGCTGTAATCCTCCTGAAGGGTGGTTGTGTAAGATGGCTATGTTTACTGCCTTGTTTTCCAGTGCACCGCGGAAAACAATGCGGGGGTCCACCGTGGTCTCAGTCTGTCCACCCATGGCGATTCGTTGACGTGCAATCACTTTGTTGCGTACCGACAAATATACTGCCCAGAACTCTTCATGGTCGAGGTCAATCATGAGAGGGGACATGTAGTTGAAAACATCGCTACTATTATTTAGAATCAGTTCATTAGCTGTGCTTATCTCGCTTTGCATGCGCCATCCTAGTTCGAGTGCCGCCATGAGTGTGGTGGCTTTGGCGGCACCGAGGCCTTTGATGTGGGATAAACTCCTGTAGTCCAGCTGTGAAAGAGTTGTTAACTTGTTGCCGGTAATTGCCAGGACTTCTTTTGCCACGTCAACGGCGGTTTTGCCTGGAAGCCCGCTACGTAAAAGTATGGCGATAAGCTCAGCATTTGAAAGCTCTTTTTTGCCGTGGAGCAGCATTTTTTCACGGGGTTTGTCCTCGTCGGCCCACTCTTTCACAGTAAGGCAATTTTTTTTGTCCATATTATTCTGTATATCTTGAATTTCGATGCAAAGATACATCTTTTTTTTTAATTTTGTTTGCCATGTCAATATTTTTTGTTACTTTTGCACATTCAAAGAGAATAAAGTAAAAATAATTAATTTATATCTAAACTATGCAGAATAAAGGACTTATCAGATTTTTGGCATGGGCTTTCGCGTTGGTTTGTTTGTTCCAATTGTCGTTTACTTTTGTGACCAGCAGCATTGAAAGCAAAGCTAAAAAAGCAGCTGAAAACTACATCAAGAGTGAGCAGGCGCAGAATTTCGTTGCTAGCCGTACCGACAATAATGTGGAAGCTCAGATTCTTGTGGACTCCCTCCGCAATGCACAAGAAACTCGTTACCTTGACTCTATGGCCTCTGAGAAGGTCTATTTGGGTTATACGTATCGTCAGTGCCAAAGCCGTGAAATCAATCTTGGTCTCGACTTGAAGGGTGGTATGAATGTGATGCTTGAGGTGTCGACTGTAGATGTGGTTCGCGCCTTGGCCGATCACACAGAGGATCCTCTTTTCAATCAGGCTATCGACAATGCGTTGGCGGTTCAGAAGAAGAGCACCAACCGTGACTTTGTCTCTCTGTTTTATGACGCCATTACTTCGCTTGACCCCAATGTCTCGCTGGCTTCTTACTTCAGCGGTCAGTTGCGTGACAAAATCAAACTGGGTGATAAGAACGAGGATGTAATTAAGGTTGTCAAAGAGGAGGCCGCTGGTGCCTACGACCGTACCTACCAGATTCTCAGCCAGCGTATAGATAAGTTCGGTGTTGCTCAGCCGACCATCCAGAAGCTTTCTGCTTCGGAGCGTATTTTGGTTGAGCTGCCAGGTGTAAAGGAACCCGAGCGTGTGCGTAAACTCTTACAGGGTACTGCCCAGTTGGAGTTCTGGCAGACCTATGACAATACCGAGGCTATCCGTTTCTTGGATGCTGCTAACACATATTTGGCTTCAATCAATGCCAATGTGGAATCGGACACTGTCGCCGAGGTGACTGAGGAAGTCGAAAAGGACAGTGCTACGGCTATGTTGGAACAACTTTCCGCAGACAACGCCGCTTCAGCCAACCAGGCTGCCGACCGTGAGGCTTTTGCCAAGAGTAATCCTTTGATGGCAAAGCTTCAGCTTTATGTGGATCAGAACATGCAACCTCTTCAGGGACCCATCGTGGGTTTGGCTGCCAGTAAAGACCGTGCGGACATAAGCGCCATGCTTCAGGTGGCCGCGGAGAAGAAGGTGTACGATCCCCGCACCGTGAAGTTCTTGTGGTCGGCAAAAGCTGATGAGCACTTTGGTCCCGATGTGTATGTCCTCTATGCAATCAAGATAACCTCTCGTGATGGTTCGGCATTGCTCGATGGCGGTTGCATCAGCGATGCACGTCAGGATTTCTCGACCGTTGGTGGCAATGAGATTTCGATGACTATGAATAGTGAGGGTGCTCGCGAATGGAAACGCATCACCGGTGAGAATGTCGGCAACTGCATTGCCATCGTTCTTGACGACCAGGTTTACTCGGCTCCCCGTGTTAACGGCGAAATTGCCGGCGGCCGTTCGTCCATCACTGGTGACTTTACTCTTGAAGAGGCAAAGGATCTTGCCAATATTCTGAAGAGCGGTAAACTTCCTGCTCCCGCAGTTATCGTTCAGGAGGCTGTTGTCGGACCTTCGCTCGGACAGGAATCCATCCGAAATGGTTTGCTGTCGATGGTGCTGGCATTTGTTGTCGTGCTTATCTACATGGTTGTATTCTACAATCGTGCCGGATGGGTGTCTGTGGCAGCCCTTATTACTAATGTATTCCTTCTTATAGGTATTTTAGCATCAATAGGTGCAGTGCTTACACTGCCTGGTATGGCTGGTATCGTTTTGACAATGGCCATGGCTGTTGATGGTAATGTGATTATTTATGAGCGAATAAAGGAAGAACTCCGTTCTGGAGCTAGCATGGTCAATGCTGTTGAGAATGGCTTCAAGAATGCTTATTCGGCAATTATCGACGGACAGGTGACCACATTCCTGCTGGGTTTGGTTCTTATCATGTTCGGCTCCGGTGCGGTACAGGGATTTGCAGTGACTCTCTGCATCGGTATTGTTACTTCTCTGTTCACTTCGATCTTTATTACCCGCTTGATTATCGATAGTAATTTGCAGCACAAGCGCAAGATAAACTTCTCGTTCCCCTTCTCGGAGAATTTCCTGCGTAATGCCCATATCAACTTCATCGGCAAGCGTCGTACTTTCTATATTATCGCTGGCGTCGCCATTGCAATCTGTATTGCCAGTTTCTGCATCCGTGGCTTGAATTTCGGTATTGATTTCACGGGTGGCCGTACGTATGTGGTGAGATTTGACCAGCCGGTCAATGCTGTCGACGTTCGTGCCGATTTGGCAAAACAGTTTGAGGAAGCTCCCGAAGTGAAAACTTACGGTCCTAGCAATCAGGTGAAAGTGACCACCAAGTATAAGATTGCCGAGGATGGTGATGCAGTGAAGAACGAAATCGTCGAGAAGTTGTATGTTGGAACGAGTAAGTATTTCGCCACTCCGGTCAGCCTTGATGAGTTCAAGTCGACGGAGACCAATCCGGTGGGTATCATTCAGGCAGATCAGGTGGGTGGTACTATCGCCCATGATAATTTGGTCCATTCTATTTGGGCGGTTATCGGCGGTCTGCTCGTGATGTTTGTCTATATTGGACTACGCTTCCGTAGCTGGCGCTTCGGAATAGGCAGTGTCTCGGCCTTGGCTCATGATACTGTTTTGGTAATTGGTATATTCTCGTTACTCTATGGACTGTTACCCTTTAACTTGGAGGTTGACCAGTATTTCATTTCGGCTGTCTTGACAGTTATCGGTTACTCCATCAATGCCACGGTGGTTATCTTTGACCGTGTCCGTGAGTATCGCAAACTGTATCCCAAACGCGATCTCAACACTCACATGAACGATGCTATCAACTCTACTTTGGCCAGAACAGTGAACACATCGGGTACTACATTTGTTACGCTTTTGATGATGTTCATATTTGGAGGAGAAGTGATCCGTGGATTCATCTTCGCCTTGTTGGTCGGTGTTCTGGTCGGCGTGTTCTCGTCGCTGTGCATCGCTTGCTCGATTGTATACGAAATCTCGGGTAAGCAGAAGACCAAAGAGTTGGCATGACCTACTTATGAGGATAAATAAAATTAATCAATAATCTCTTACATGTAAACGCAATGAGAATGTTTAGAAAAGTACTATTGACATTCGGACTCTTGCTGATGGCGGAAATGGCTGTTTTCGCACAAGGTACCATGAAAGGTACTATCACCGATGCGAAGACGAAAGAACCATTGCCTTTCGTTAACATCGTCGTCAAGCAGGACGGTAAACAGGTACATGGCGGTCAGACGGACTTTGA
>JAFXDL010000209.1 GCA_017516265.1 Bacteroidaceae bacterium | reverse complement strand
GTTTCAGCACTATTGCAGGACTATAGGTCGATTCAGCAGGAACATTGGTATGAAGATACTGATTATCCTTCACTCCCCATGACTCCTCACAATCCACCATGGTCAAACCGACACCAACAGGCAAGCAAGTTGTAAATTCCCTTTTGTCATTAGACGAGGAATTAATAGCCACTTCAGCCGTTGCTTTTACATAGAAAGGAGTGTTACCCTCTTGTTCTATGTACGCAATGACTTCTTGAGCATAAGATTCAGGCAATTCCAAGGTATAAATAGTCCCGTCAGAGCAAGCCTCCGTGCTTGTGGCATATTGCTTCGCTGTTTCTTTCGTCAGTGTATTGAAATACTCTTTTTCCTTCATGCTCACCAAAGAATCGATGCACAAGGATGAAGCCACGCCATAAAGAGCATAGAGGTTGCCTCGGACATTCTCGGCATCCAATATAATGGCATTCTCGGCATCAAGGAACAAAGCTTCCACCCCCTTGCGTTTCAGCACGTCAGCCAACAGTTTGTCTGCAACCTGTGTCACCAGTTTGCTATAGTACGTCTTTCCATCGAGCACATAATAGGCCAAGCAATAATAGACAGCCCCCAAATCCTGCGCAAATGTTGTGAAGTAATTCACTACTGCATCGTACTCCCAACTTGCATAACGATTCTCACCCAACCCGTCAATGATGACATAGAAATCTGACAAGGTTGTCACATCAATTGCAGTCGTATCAATGGGGTTGTCCGAGAAAATCAATCCGACCTTTGTACACTCCCCGAAAGCCTCTTCGCCATATTGGGTTAAAGAATATGTCGGCACCATATTACCCGGCATCAATTCCGAAACCGTAGCATTGTGGCCGAATGAACAGGTAATGTAGTCCCCGTCCTTGGGATTCTCCACACCGTACCGATAGCCGGAAATCGGATAAGCCACCAGTTCTGACGTTCCGTCCTTAAAGTTTATCTGCAAAGCAGGAAATTCCCGCTGCTGTGCCATGCTTTCGGCTACAGTGGCCATGAGCATCATTGCTATTGCATATATATATTTCTTCATCATGTTCAATTTTTATTATTAGTACCAATCTTCTGTGTATTCGGGATTATTCACTATTGAGGTGGGAACCAATTCTATGAAGTCAAGGAAAAAGCCCAATTGATCCTGAAAATATCCCGCAAGAATCTTCATGTCCATTTCTAATCTAAGCCAATATTCATTTTGCTGATTTATCGTCACAGTACCCAAAATCTTTCGCAACATACTGGTACCATACCCCTCTTCATAGCGACAGCAGTTGGAAATCGTTTTGGTCAATTCCTCCGGAGAAGTTATACGTTCCTTCACTGCATTGTAAGTTCCACGTGAGAAACTGGCAGGAGCACGCATATAACCATTGCTACGCAAAGTCTGATCGGAAGCCACTCCATAGTCATCGAACTCACCCATAATCAACAGACCTACAGCCTGACGATCTTGTTCTAAACTAGAATTCGGATAGGTAGCATTGAACGATGCAAGCGGTTGCATTCCAGTGGTGTCGCGTGACAAGCCTATATAAGACCGTACCAAACCGCTATTCTGCGTAGGGAAATAGATGATACGGACTTCGTATGTGCCCGATGGGACAGAAGGCAAACGAACTGCAAAATCCATTGAAGCACTATTAGGGTTGCCTCCCCATACGGCCAACTGATCAGCGCCCCATGCACGCCAAGGTCCTGTAGTGTACCATGCAAAATGTGTCTTTTCACCGCTATAGCACACGAAGTTCTCAAAATAATCCAATGGCAGACGGGTCATCGTCCCCGATGTGCCATTTTGGTTCATCGCACCAATTTCAAGCTCCGTAGCAAAACGTATATCGTTGTTACTGAGCTCATGGAGAATAGATCCGGCATCTACGCGCATACGTTCATTCAACACACCATTTACCACATCGGCATCGTAGATTAACGGCGCATTGACGGTGTGGATATAGCCGTTCAAAGCTGCAATGTCCGATTGATCGCGCATAATCAGGCTGCCGGTCTTCTTGATTGGGTGGGTAGCATCGCTACCAAAAGTGCCCACCTCATCAGTGAGTGTATTGTTCTCGCGCCAACGGTTTATCCAAATGTTGGTAGATTCTCCCGTATTCTGATAGAGCGGTTGCCAAATCTTCATCAATGTATGCGGAAGCAGGGTTTCATAATACTCGTATGGTTCACCACCGAAAGCGAAATTCCAGTTCATGTTTGCAGGATTATACTCATACAACAGTCGCGACACAGGCGTACCAGCCTTGATGATGTGGTAGCGAACGAACATGTTGAGCACATTATAGACGCTGGTATAGTCATTCCCTGTACTGATGGCATAAGCCTCCTTGCCTGGGTAGTCATACCATTTGCTTGCATCACCATACCATTCGACGCACTTTTTCTTCAGGTCCGAAAGAGTCATAATGCCCAACGATGCAAACGTTTCGTCAGTAACAGCAAAGACGGAATACTTGATTTTGCATGCTGTAGGAACATAATATTGAGTACGTCCATAAGAAGACCCCGGTCTTCCCGTATTGTTTGAACATGAATAGGTACCAAAGGTATCCCAATAAGAAATGGAGTCGGCAATGCCTGTCACCTCCAATGCTTCGGAAAAGATGGAGTAACCATCCTGTGCCGCCAGAACGTCGGGCAACTGGGGACGCGTGGAGGTCACGGTAATATTCTCAATGTCTGCTATTCTGTATTTCTTCCCGTTCAACAGCAGCATCTCCTGTGCGCACAACTGTGTGGCAAGCAGCAGGAGCAATGTAGTCATATAGTTTTTCATCGGATTGAGACTTTTATGGAATTGATGTTAGTTTTTACAATATAAATGCCCGGAGCACATGAAGAGAAATCCACCGTAACAGCATCTTCGCTCCGCTCAACAGCAGCAGGAACAGCCTTGCCGTCAATTGTATATGCTCCAATGCCAGACAGATTTCTTCCCGAAATGACGACACGACGGTCATAGAGATGGAACGAAAGTTTTTCTTGAACGGCTTCGTGCTGTTCAATGCTTTGTGCATCGGACACGAAACGAAGTTCTTTCAACCCAAAGAAGTCATAAGTGTCATCGTTAATTGTCAGCACAAATGATTTCTTTTGCGAGTCATAACCATGACCCATTTTTATTAAAGACCAATCACTGTAAATAATCCCAACGTCTCCTGAAACGAACGTCACCTGTAGGTATGAACGCTCACCTGCCTGGACGGATAGTGCAAACATCATCCCTAAGGCTAATGAAAACAGCTTTTTCATAAGATAATCTATTTTTGAATTTATAACTCTAATATTCTTAAACGCTACCACATTTATAAAAAAAAGCGCGGACCACACCTGTCACTCGTCCCACGCATAGAGGCTTTGGCATTGCCCTTCAGTCGAAACGAGCAACGCAGAAGCCCACGCCGTATGTATGGGAAATAGCCTATAGCCCTATCTTGTTCACCATTAGAGGGAACAAACGAAGAGTACACAGCAATCTACGTACATACTAATGGACATCTACCGTTGCTTTGTCTTTGACTGAATTGAAACTGCCAAATTTCTATGCGTCAAGCACAAAGCGTTAAGTAAACGCCTTTCTAACAATGTCCCCGCCATACGGACAAACCGCTAGCGGACATCTCCCGCCCACCCTATGACCCAACGCGCAACATGCAACTTGAGCCAAGGCTTCTGCGAAAGATTGTGCAAATAAAAGAAGTTTTTTCGGAATGAGCAAGAAAAAAAACCAAAAAAAGCGACTAATACTCAATTATTCACACTCCGAGAATTATCCCAATCAAAATAAACCCGTGTTTGTTTTGTCCTTCGCTTGATTTGCACTATCTTCGCGCCACAATTCAAGACAACGGAATGATAGAACTGACTCAAGAAGAACTGAAGGAGAGACTCTCCGACAAGATATTCCACCAGATATCCGAAACGGCCGATGAACTGGGCGTGGAGTGTTATGTGGTGGGCGGATATGTGCGCGACATATTTTTGGAACGCCCGTCGAAGGACATCGACGTGGTGGTGGTGGGCAGTGGCATTGCGCTGGCCGAAGCCTTGACCAAACGGTTGGGCAAGCGGGCGCATCTGTCTGTATTCAAAAACTTTGGCACGGCACAGGTGAAGTTTCACCACACGGAGGTTGAGTTTGTGGGGGCACGCAAGGAGTCGTACCAACGCGACTCACGCAAACCCATCGTGGAGGACGGCACACTGGAGGACGACCAGAACCGGCGCGACTTCACCATCAATGCCTTGGCTATCTGCCTGAACAAGGCTCGCTTTGGCGAGCTGGTGGACCCCTTCGGTGGTATGGACGACATGTGGGAAAAGACCATACGCACACCGCTGGAC
>JAFXDL010000208.1 GCA_017516265.1 Bacteroidaceae bacterium | reverse complement strand
CCCTCCCCCAACCCCTCCACAAGGGAGGGGAGTAGATACTCTTGAGGAGAAGGGGCCGCCTATTATAGATTATAGATTAACTACGGACATTTCACTCCCCTCCCTTGTGGAGGGGCAAGGGGGAGGGTCCAATTTATTATTAACCACGGACATCTCACTCTCCTCCCTTTTGGAGGAGTAAGGAGGAGGGTCCGATAACTTTTACAAATATGGAAACAATCCAATCATTGGCTCCACAGGCAGTGTGGAAGCACTTCTACTCACTGACACAAGTACCCCGCCCATCGGGACACCTGGAGGCCATCCAGCAGTTCCTGCTCGACTTTGGCAAGCAGGTGGGCGTAGAAACCCTGAAGGATGAAGCCGGCAACATCATCTACCGCAAACCGGCAACAGCAGGCATGGAGAACCGCGAGACGGTGGTCCTGCAGGCACACATGGACATGGTGCCACAGAAGAACAACGACACGGTGCACGACTTCGAGAAAGACCCCATCCAGACCTACATCGACGGTGAGTGGGTACGCGCCAAGGGCACCACACTGGGAGCCGACAACGGCATGGGCGTGGCTGCCATCATGGCCATCATGGAGGACAACTCACTGGTACACGGCCCGCTGGAGGCACTCATCACTGCCGACGAAGAGACGGGCATGTACGGAGCCTTCGGCCTGAAAGAGGGCACGCTGAAGGGAAAGATGCTGCTCAACCTCGACTCGGAGGAAGAGGGCGAACTCTACATAGGCTGTGCCGGAGGTATCGATGTGACAGCCTCACTGGACTACAAGGAGGTGGAGACCGACCCGACGGACATTGCGGTGAAGATTACCCTGAAGGGACTTCGCGGCGGACACTCGGGCCTCGAGATTTGCGAAGGGCGTGCCAATGCCAACAAGCTGATGGTGCGTCTGGTGCGCGAAGCCATTGCCGACTACGAAGCCCGACTGGCCAGCTGGAGCGGAGGAAACATGCGCAATGCCATTCCACGCGAATGTGAAGCCGTGCTGACCATCCCTGCCGAGAACGAAGAGGAACTGATGGGACTGGTGAAGTACTGCGAAGAGCTGTTCAACGAGGAGTACAGCGCTGTGGAGACCCCCATCACCCTGAAGGCCGAACGCGTGGAACTGCCCAAGGGCGAGGTGCCCGAGGAGATTCAGGACAACCTGGTGGACGCCATCTTTGCCTGCCACGACGGTGTGGTGCGCTACATCCCCACCATCCCCGACACGGTGGAGACCTCGTCCAACCTGGCCATCATCCGCATAGGTGACGGACATGCCGAGTTCAACATCCTGGCACGCAGCAGCAGCGAGTCCATGAAGGAGTATGTGGCCACATCATTGGAATGCTGCTTCAACATGGCCGGCATGAAGGTGGAACTGAGCGGAAGCTACTCTGGCTGGCAACCCAACGTGAACTCACCCATCCTGAAGGCCATGAAAGAGAGCTACAACATACAGTTCGGCAAGGAGCCCGAGGTAAAGGTTATCCACGCCGGACTCGAATGCGGCATCATAGGTGCCACCCATCCGGGACTCGACATGATTTCCTTCGGACCCACCCTGCGTTCACCCCACTCGCCCGACGAGCGCGTGTTCATCCCTTCAGTACAGAAGTTCTATGACTTCCTGCTGGAGACACTGAAGCAGGTACCCTGCAAGAAATAACATCACTATGTGAGCGGGAAAAGGGAGTAGGATTCTCCCTTTTCCTCCTCTTCTAGAAGCCCAGCTGGGAACCACAGCCACACACTGACAACCTCACCCCAAAAACTATCATTAACTACCAAGCAACACAATGATGAAAAGACAACTATGGATGAGCGCCCTCCTCTGTGCACTGGCAACTGAAGGAATGGCCCAAAAGATTGACTTCAACCTGGCCGGAAAGAACGAGAGCCAAGTGAACGAAACCGGATACACCGCATGGGCGGTGGACAAAGCTACCGTAAACAAGAAGACACTGGACGGCGGACTGAGCCTCGAACTGAACATTGGCGGAGCAGCCAATCAGACCATGAAATCAAACTGGTGGAAAGATGCCGTCACCAGCAAGAACTCCAAACTCATAGGCGACTGTGTGGCCGTATATGGCCTGGATGCCGATGACAACACCCCGGTACTGACCGACGTACCCACCACACTGAACCTCGTGGTGAAGGGACTCGCGGCCGGACAACACTCCCTGCTGGCCTACCACAACGTGACCGATGGAGCACAGACAAACCCTGCCAAGATAGAGGTGAAGGTGAACGGCGAAACAGTGCTCACCGATGTGGCACAATCGTCGCGCGAACTGGTCCCCTCGGCCGCCGGGCAATCATACATCACATTCACCGCCACAGAGGGCGAAGCGGTGACCATCAGCTACTCCACCATCCTCAAGGAGGGAGAGACCTATACCACGACAGGCGTATTCATCAACGCCATCATCTTTGACCAACCCAACCCGAAAGCAACAGCTCTGGACCCCTATCCCACCAACCGCGACATGCACGTGGATGGCGACAACGGCTCCATAGAACTGGCATGGACTATGCCTTTCGGTGCAGTGAAGAACCACCTGTACGTCGGCACATCTGAAAACGACATGAAGGAAGTGGCCGTCAGCACCGAAAGCAGCTACACCCTGACGGATGTCTATTCCATGGACACCTACTACTGGCGCGTGGATGAGGAAGATGCTGCAGGAAACATCTACAAGGGCGAGACATGGAGTTTCCGCCCCCGACAGCTGGCCTTCCCCGGAGCTGAAGGATATGGCCGGTTCGCTACAGGCGGACGCGGAGGAACTGTCTATCACGTGACTTCACTGGACGACGATGCCACCAATCCCCAACCGGGCACCCTGCGCTACGGACTGACCAAGGTGAGCGGCCCACGCACCATCGTGTTCGACGTGGCTGGTGTCATCACCCTGAAAGCACGCCTCGTCAGCTCTGACCCCTACGTGACCATTGCCGGACAGACGGCTCCCGGTACAGGCATCATGCTGCGCGGCGACGCCTTCGGAATGGGCAACGAGGGTATCACACGCTTCATCCGCCTACGTCTGGGAGGTGGTGACAGTTGGGACGGAGTGAGCCCCAATCCCAACACCAGCGACGGAATGGGCATGGCCGGAAACGACCACAGCATCATGGACCACTGCTCGGTGGGATGGACCATCGATGAGGCCTTCAGCTCACGCGGTGCCAAGAATGTGACCCTGCAACGCACCCTCATCAGTGAAGCACTGAACGTGGCCGGACACAAGAACTACGAAGCCGGAAAGGGACACGGATATGCCGCCACCATCGGAGGCGACTATGGAAGCTATCACCACAACCTGTTGGCTCACAACGAAGGACGAAACTGGAGTATGTCTGGCGGACTGGACGGCGGAGGCTCCTATGCCGGACATCATGACATGTTCAACAACGTGTGCTACAACTGGCGGAGCCGTACCACCGACGGAGGCACACACCAGGGACAGTTCGTGAACAACTACTACAAGATGGGGCCTGCAACCACCAACACCTATCTGCTGACTGCTGACCTGGAAGGAACGGGCAAGGGCTCACAATCCTACTATGTGAGCGGAAACATCCGTGAAAGCGTCAACGGCACCTTGACACAAGACAAGGAGAACGTGACCTACCGCACCAAAGTGTCTGGCGGACAGGTGGTCAACTGGGATGTCTTCGTTGACGAGCCTTTCTTCGAGTCACACGCCACCATCGAACCTGCCAAACTGGCTTACAAGACGGTGCTCTCGGACGTGGGATGCAACCAGCCCTTCTTCGACAACCACGACACACGCATGGTGGAAGAGACGCTGAAAGGCACCTACACCTACAAGGGAAGCCGTACCAAATATCCGGGTCTCATCGACAAGGAGAGCGACTCGGAAGGCTTCGAAGGACTCAACATCGTGGCATCAGCCCGTCCCGCCAACTTCGACACCGACCAGGACGGCATGCCCGACTGGTGGGAGAAAGCCAAGGGACTGGACCCCAACACGGCCGACAACAACAAGGATGAAGACCGCGACGGATACACCGCCCTGGAAGATTACCTCAACTGGATGGCCTGTCCGCACTACATCATCAAGAGCCAAGCCGCTTACACCATCGACCTGAAGACCTTATTCGCAGGGTTCGACAACGACCCGTCGTTCAAGGTCACATCCTCACAACCCGAGATGAATGTCTCTGTCGATGAAAACGGACTGATGACCATCAAACCCGACAACGTATGCTTCTGCACCATCTCTGTAGAAGCCACTGATAAGGACGACGCCGGCAGCATGACACGCAGCATCGGAATCTATGCCACAGACGACGAGTCATTGGGCATCAGCCTCCCCACCCTCCTTGAAGAGGACGGAAACACCGCGTACCAGCTCTACACCTTGGGCGGCATCCTGATACACAAGGGCAAGGAGACTGACCATCTGCCCGCCGGCGCCTATATATTAAAGGTGACCAACGGCAAACATGTCCATACCCAAAAGGTACTGAAGAGATAATAGTTGATGAGTGAGTTAGTGAGTTAGTGAGTTAGTGAGTTGGTAGTTAGTCTGCTAAACTTACTAAATCACTAACTCACTAAACCACCAACAGCCAACTCACTAAATCACCAACTCACCAACTACTAAATCACCAACTCACTAAATCACTAACTCACTAACTACTAAATCACCAACTCACTCACATTGAACATTTCCCCACCCACAGGTGTTTGAAGGAGAGTTTTTTATTCATTATCATTCAAACCTTGTAGTCGTATGTTCAAGAAGATTCTTTTTCCCGCTGAGCCAACGCTCTCTTTTTCCTCCCTTTTGTTGCTCATCATGCGTATATGCCTGGGCCTATTGTTCCTGAATCACGGTATGCAGAAGTGGCTCTACTATGGCGAACTGTACAACAACTTCCCCGACCCGCTTCACATAGGAAGTGCCTGGTCACTGATTCTGATTATCATCTCCGAAGTGATCTGTTCCTTCCTTTTCATCTTCGGACTTTTCTATCGCTTGGCACTTCTGCCCATGATATTCGCCATGGGCATGGCCTTCTTTGTGGTTCACGACGGCTCACTGGATGGAGGCGAACTTTCGCTCATCTACATGATGGCTTTTGTCTTCATGTACCTCTTCGGTCCCGGCCGTTATTCATTGGATGCCTGGATAGGAAGACGCTTTGCTGAAGCCAGTGAAAGAAAAAGTGTGTGATTTGCTTGCATATCTGTCCGACATTTCCTACTTTTGCAACATTTGCAGAAGATACGTATGGAAATAATCGAGAAATACTTCCCCAACCTCACCGACGAGCAACGCACACGCTTTGCCGCACTGAAGGATTTGTATGAGGATTGGAATGCCAAAATCAATGTGATTTCGCGCAAAGACATCGGCAACCTGTATGAGCATCATGTGCTCCATTCCTTAGGCATTGCCAAGGTTATCAACTTCAAGCCAGGCACTACAGTGATGGACCTCGGGTGTGGCGGAGGCTTTCCAGGCATACCCCTGGGCATCCTCTTTCCCGAAGTGAAGTTCCACCTGGTGGACAGCATCGGCAAGAAGATACGGGTGTGCAACGAAGTGATTGCCGGCACAGGACTGACCAATGTGACCACCCGCCATTGTCGGGCCGAAGAGGAAAAGGGGATGTTCGACTTTGTGGTGAGCCGTGCCGTGATGCCCTTGGCCGACCTGGTAAAGCTGATGCGCAAGAACATCAGCAAGAGCCAGCACAATGCCCTTCCCAACGGACTTATCTGCCTGAAGGGAGGCGAACTGGAGCATGAGGCCATGCCCTTCAAGAACCAAGTGATGATAACCGACTTGAAGGACTACTTCACCGAAGAGTTCTTCGAGACCAAGAAAGTTGTCTATTTAGCTACTAGTTACTAGCTACTAGTTACTAGCTACTAGCGACTAGTTAGTAGTTAGTAGGAATAGTGCTTTTATCAAAGAGAGAAAAAAAAGGAAATACTTGTCATTATGAAAGTCAAGCAATTTGAATTCAATATGCTGCCCGTCAACACCTACGTGGTGTGGGACGAGCGGACACGTGAAGCCGCAGTGATTGATGCCGGATGCTACACGCCCGAAGAGTGCGACCAACTGAAGGAGTTCATCTCCGAAGAAGGACTGACAATAAAGTACCTGCTGAACACCCACCTGCACTTCGACCACATCTTTGGCAACGGATTCATGTACAAGCAATACGGACTGAAGACCTGTGCCCATCCTGCCGACGAAGACTGGCTGACGGAGGCTCCGCAACGCACCCGCATGTTCGGCCTTGAGTTTCCCGGAGTGCCCGTGCCCATAGGTACTTATCTGAACGAGGGAGACATCCTTAGGTTGGGGTATCATACCCTATCGTGTCTCCATGTACCTGGACATTCACTCGGAAGCATCGTCTTCTACTCTCCCGAAGGAAGTTGTCTCTTTGCTGGCGATGTACTTTTCCAAGGAAGCATCGGACGCACAGACCTGCCCGGAGGAGACATACAGACACTGCTCAGCGGCATCCGCGAAAAACTCTTCACCCTGCCCGATGCCACCCTTGTCTATCCCGGACATGGCGAAGCCACAACCATTGGGTTTGAGAAGCAATACAATTTCTATCTGAAAATATAAACCCACGGCATGGTATCCCAAACTGAATTTACCCTGAAGCCCCGCACACGGGGCTTTCATCTGATAACCGAAGAGGTGACACGCCATCTGCCCCACCCGCTTCCCGAAGCCGGATTGCTGAACCTCTTCATCAAGCACACCAGTTGCGCCCTCAGCATCAACGAGAATGCCGACCCCGATGTGCGTCACGACATGGAGGCCATATACAACCACCTCGTGCGCGAACGCGAACCTTATTATTACCACACCTTCGAGGGCGACGACGACATGCCGGCTCATGCCAAAAGCAGTCTCACGGGAGTCAGCCTCAGCATCCCCATCACCCACGGCCGTCTGAACCTCGGCACATGGCAAGGCATCTACCTGTGTGAGTTTCGCCACGATGGCGGAAGCCGCCGGGTAGTGGCAACGGTGATAGGATAGTTTGTAAACATTTCCCTGTTCACCATGTAAGGAAACAGACAAACCTTCTTCTTCCTCTGACCTCATCCCATGGTTAAGCCCACCTTAACCCAAGGCTGAGCCAACCTCATCCCAAGGCTGAACATCTTTGAAACCACTCCTTTCTTCAACTCCCTCATGTCTAACTCCCTCACCACTCGCCCACTAGTTGTTTGGGGCGGTGGTCCCCTCCCTCTATGAACAGAGGGAGAGTGTAGATAGTCCTGCTTGCATAATGGCCTACATGAAAGTTCAGAGTAACTAGAACTCCTCCCCTGTTCATAGGGGAGGGGGACCACCGCCCGAAAAAGAATGGCGAGTGGTAGAGGGGTTCTGTTTGATACAATTCTTTCAACTCCCTCATTTCCAACTCCCTCACCACTCGCCCACAAGTTATTTGGGATGGTAATTTTACTTCCGTCGTACAGAGTACCGTACTCCCCTCACTTCGGAACGGAGGTGTGCCGAAATGCAGCCATTTGTTTTTTTAGGCACGGATTACGCGGATTACACGGATAAATTATAACCGTTCGGGTATAAAAATGAAATATAAATCCGCGTTAATCCGTGTAATCCGTGCCTAAATTCATTTTTGGCACACCCCCTCCTTCGGGCCTCGTTACGCCCCTTAAAACAGGGTGAGAGCTTGAATACCACAGTTCCTTAGGGCTTCATTTATGTGTTATTCAACATATTCCATTAAATTCTTCACTCTTCCTTCTTCTTTCTTCATTTTAATTCGTACCTTTGCCCCGATAATTAAAATATTAACTGAGGCAGGAGAAGCGTCTCTGTCCGAAACTTGAAATAAGGATTATGAGCTTTTAGCTCTTGTTCTCTTCTCTAAGAATACCGCCAAACATTCAACGACAGAGAACAAGCAGATGAAGGTTCACACCGCAAGGTGTGGACTATTCGTGCTTGTTTGTCGTGCAGGTCACTTGGCGGTAACCTTTAGAGAAGGCGAGTAACGGATGGTTTGCGCCTTTTTTTTGTTTCCTAAAATCATTTGAACGATGAACAGATTGTTAAAGTCAAAGATTCCGCTCTTTCTTTGCCTGACGGGTATTTCGCTATCCGCATGGGCTGAGGAACAGGTGTCCACATTGGATGTGTGGGCAAAAAGCGGAGAAAAATTCACCTATTACCTGAGTGAACATCCGGTGGCAGCCTATTCGGGCAGCGATTTGGTGTTGAAGACTGACGAGTTGACTGTCAACTATCCTTTGTCGGAGTTGCACAAGTTCACCTTCGGCTCCGAAGCGGCATCAGTTGAAACCATCTCCCTTCCTGACGGTCGGATGCAGATGCAGAAAGGAATGCTCTGTTTGTCCGGCTTCCGTGCTGGTGAAAGGGTATCTATCTACAGCATGGAAGGGCAGAATGTGATGAATGAAACTGTCAGTGCGGACGGTACAGCCACACTCTTTATTCAGTCCCTTGCCACAGGAGTATATGTGGTAAAAGCAGGAAGTGTAACACATAAAATCATCAAACAATGAAAAAGACATTCATAAAAAGATTGGCAACACTTATGTTGTTTGCTATAACAGGTTCAAACCTATTCTCACAAGGTTTCTATGTATATACCAAGGACGGATTGCGTCAAGACTACCAAAGTGAAAACGTAGATAGCATTGTCTTCTACGAAAAGGTTGTAGGTGACATCGAACCTGGAGGCTCAGATAACTTCATTGACGGTCATGAATATGTTGACCTTGGCCTTCCCAGTGGTCTCAAATGGGCAACCTGCAATGTGGGAGCTTCTAAGCCTGAGGAATATGGAGGCTACTATGCTTGGGGTGAGACCACAACAAAGAACAGTTACCGATTGGCTACATATAAATGGTGCGAAGGAACAAAATCCACTATGACCAAATACTGCACACAAAGCAACTATGGCACAGTGGACAGCCTAACCACATTGACCTCTTCCGATGATGTGGCTACCATAAAATGGGGCAGCAAATGGCGTATTCCAACAGAGGAAGAAATGGAAGAATTGGTTAAAAATTGCACTTGGACATGGGCGACCCAAGGCGGAAAGAAAGGCATGACGGTTACAGGACCTAACGGTAATAGTATCTTTCTTCCTGCTACGGGTCTCCGAGATGATACTGACGTATTTTACCGTGAAAAGTACGGATACTATTGGTCTGCGACGTTAGGCGAGTTCACCAGCGCTACTGCGTGCAACCTTTACTTTGGTTCGAAAAATGGTAGCTGTCAATTCTGTGACCGTGCCGGCGGCCTCACCGTTCGTCCTGTCACTAATGGAGTAGAGAATCCCGATGATGAAAATGAAGAGGATGAACCAATTCAAGAACCTGACGAAGAGGAAGTGGTAATACCCGAAAAGCCTGCTGATACAATGGAAGCGGTTGACCTCGGTCTTCCCAGTGGTCTCAAATGGGCAACTTGCAATGTGGGTGCTACTAAGCCCGAAGAGTATGGCGGTTACTATGCTTGGGGTGAAACGGAAGAAAAGAGTGATTACGATTGGGATACTTATAAATGGGGAATATCGTCAAGTCTAACCAAGTATTGTACAAGTAGTAATTATGGCACAGTGGATAACAAGACAGTCCTCGATTCAGAAGATGATGTTGCCCATGTGAAGTTGAGTGACAAATGGCGTATGCCTACTCTTGATGAAATTAAAGAACTCGTTAATAATTGTACTTGGAAATGGACTACATATAATGGTGTAAACGGCCAACTCGTCACCGGTCCTAACGGTAACAGCATCTTTCTGCCCGCTACGGGCTACCGTGGCGGTACGGATCTCTACTTCCGTGGCTCGTTCGGCTACTACTGGTCCGCTACGTTGTACGAGGACAACAACATCGGTGCGTACGGACTCGGCTTCAGCGATAGCTTCCACTTCTGGGACCGTTGGGGCAATCGCAGCTACGGGTTCACCGTTCGACCTGTCACAGATGGAGTAGAGAATCCCGATGATGAAAATGAAGAGGATAAACCAATTCAAAAACCTGACGAAGAGGAAGTGGTAACACCCGAAAAGCCTGCTGATACAATGGAAGCGGTTGACCTCGGTCTTCCCTGTGGCCTCAAATGGGCGACTTGCAATGTGGGTGCCTCTAAGCCTGAAGAATATGGTGGTTACTATGCTTGGGGGGAAACAGAGGAGAAGAATGAATACAGTTCGGAAACGTATAAATATTATACAAGCAATACAGGTTATGTAAATATCGCTTCCAACATCAGCGGCACTCAATACGATGTTGCCCATGTGAAATGGGGCGCCAGTTGGCGTATACCCACTCGTGAAGAGATTGCAGAACTCGTCTATTACTGTACTTGGCAGTGGACAACCTACAATGGTGTGAACGGTTACCTCGTCACTGGTTCTAACAATAATAGTATATTCCTGCCCGCAGCGGGCTATCGTGAAGGTACAGACTTCGGCGCTCGTGGCTCGGCAGGCGGCTACTGGTCCGCTACGTTATATGAGAGCAACAGCATCACCGCGTACAACCTCTATAGCCCCGGCGGTAACATCTGGGACGACATCTGGAACGCCTGGGATGACTACAGCTACCGTTACTACGGGTTTACCGTTCGTCCTGTCACAGACGGGTTGTTGAACGATAGCGAAAAATAAAGCGAAGCGCATCCGACTATTTGATTCATTTGATCGGAGGGCCAAAATAGAATTCCACATCAGGTTCAAATCATTTTTTTCATTCTGACGACCTTCGGGAGGAAGAATCTGTAAACGTCAGTAATTCCAATCGTTTTGCTTGTGTTTTCAGATTCTTCACTCCGTAAACTACGTTCAGAATGACACCGCATTTTGAGACTTTGCACAAACACGAATCAATTGTCCAATAATTGTACCAAAAGCTTAAGATTTGGAGAATCGGAGAAAATGGGAGGGAAACACTATTTTCTCTGAAACTCTTGACACTTACGTCCGAAAGACTAGACACTTTGCGCCGGAACTCTTGACACTTACGGACGGGAAGGTTAAGAGTTATACGCTCAACTCTTGACACTTTCGGACATAAGTGTCAAGTGTTTCAGAAACGAATGCATAGAACTGAAAAACAAGGAAAAGACGTTCGTTGAGAAATTTTCAGAAATTTGTCTGGCTGTTATAGAGCTTTATTTCATCGCCATCTGTTCCACCACACGTGGATAGTGTGCGTGTTCAAGCTGGTGGATACGGGCCGCCAAGGAGTCGGGGGTATCGTCGGGGAGCACTTCGCATTGGACCTGGAAGATGATGCTTCCTTCATCCAGATTCTCGGTGACATAGTGAATGGTGATTCCACTGATGGTTTCATGAGCAGCTAATACTGCCTCGTGCACATGGTGTCCCCACATGCCTTTGCCACCATACTTGGGAAGAAGCGAAGGATGAATGTTTATGATGCGCCCCTCGTAAGTCTTCACTACAGACTCGGGAATGTAGGCCAGGAATCCCGCCAACACTATCAGGCCAACACCCTCGCTACGCATCAAGTCCAACACCTGCTGGCCCGACGAACCGGGTTGCCACTCTGCTTTGCCAATGGTGTGACAGGGAATCCCCCATTTCTGCATACGCTCATACACTCCGGCCTCTTTCCTGTTGCACACCATCAGGGCCACTTCAATGGCAGGATTCCCTGCAAAGTGGCTTACAATCGCTTCCGCATTGCTACCTGCGCCAGAGGCCAAGATAGCAATGCGGCATTTCTTTTCTGTTGTTTCCATCAATCTTTGTTTTTACCTTCTATCTTTATTGAAACAGCTCTTCCAACTCTTCCAGATGCTCTTCCACTTCCGAAAGGCCCTTGCAAGGGTCATAGTCTTCAGGAATACGGAAGGTCTCTTCCTGCGAATAGCCCAATGACTTGTCGGCATATACCTTATTCATATAGAGTCCCCAGATGGGAAGCGCCATTGAGGCACCCTGTCCGTAGTACATGCCATCGAAGTGGATGTCACGGTCTTCGCCACCTACCCAACAACCGCTGACAAGCGAGGGAGTGAAACCCATGAACCATCCGTCGGAGTTGTTGTTCGTCGTACCCGTCTTGCCACCCATATCGGCCGTTATCTTGTAGCGGGCGCGGATGCGGGCGCCTGTTCCCTCGTTGATGACGGCACGAAGCATGGTCAGCATCTTGTAGGAACTCTCCTCACTGATGACCTCCTCCATCTCTGGAGTAAAGGTAGCCAGGATGTTACCGTCGTTGTCCTCAATATGGGTCACAAACATGGCCTTGGCACGTATTCCCTTGTTGGCAAAGGCGGTATAGGCACTCACCATTTCGCCTACCGAAATTTCACAAGGTCCCAGACAAAGCGCCGGTGTCGGTTGGATGTCAAGGTTGCGTATGCCGAAGCTATGAAGCAGATTCTTGAAGGCATACGGATTGAGTTTGCTCATCAGGTAAGCCGAAATCCAGTTGTTCGACTGGGCCAATCCCCACTTCAGCGTCACCATCTCGCCATAACGATTGCGGTTGGTGTTGCGCGGGCTCCAAGGCTTGCCATCTTCGGTGATGATGGTCTGCTCCACATTACGAGTTTCGTCACAAGGGCTGAAGCCGTTCTCCATTGCCAGGGTATAGAGGTAAGGTTTGATGGTAGAACCCACCTGACGGCGGCCTACCATAGCCATGTCATACTGGAAATGGGTGAAGTCAGGACCTCCCACATAGGCCTTTACATGACCGGTAGAAGGTTCCATCGACATGAATCCACAACGCAGGAAATGTTTGTAGTACCGGATGCTGTCCATAGAAGACATCACCGTGTCTATCTCTCCCTGGTCATAGCTGAAGACGGTCATCTCATGCGGTTCGTCAAATGCCTTTCTTATCTCCTCGGCCGTATGTCCGGCTTTGCGCATCAGGCGGTAGCGTTCGCTCTGTTTCATCGCACGGGTCAGGATTGTCTCCACCTCCTCTGCACTCAACTTATTGGTATAGGGAGCCGTGCGCCGTCCCTTCTTCTCTTTGAAGAAAGCCGGTTGCAGGTATTTCTTCACATGCTCGTCCACAGCCTCCTCAGCATAGCGTTGCATACGGCTGTTGATGGTGGTATAGACCTTCAATCCGTCGGTATAGATATTGTAGAGGCGACCGTCTTTCTTGTAATTCTTGTTGCACCAGCCATACAAGGGGTCTGTCTCCCACGAAAGGGAGTCTTCGTAATACTTCTGGTATTGCCAGTCGGGATAGAAACTGCGCACAGGCTTCTTGGCCATCAAGCGGTCGCGCAGATACATACGCAAGTAGGTGGCAATACCTTCCTTGTGGTCTGCACGGCGAAACTTCAGTGTGATGGGCAAAGCCTGCAACGAGTCACATTCAACCTCAGTCAGACATCCGGCCTTCTTCATCTGTGAAAGCACCGTATTACGACGATCTAAGGCATTCTGATTGAAGCGACGGGGATTGTAAAGCGAAGGATTCTTGCACATACCCACCAACATGGCGCTCTCCTCGGTGTTCAGTTCCCAAGGGTCTTTTCCGAAATAGGTGTTCGAGGCTGTCTTGATACCGATAGCATTGTAGTTGAAGTCGAAATAGTTGAGATACATGCTCAGAATTTCTTCCTTCGAATAATACTTCTCCAAGTTCACAGCAATCACCCACTCAATAGGTTTCTGGAAAAGACGCTCAAGCGTACTTCCTGCCACTTCGGAATAGAGCTGCTTGGCCAACTGCTGGGTGATAGTAGAACCACCTCCAGCATTCTTGTCGCCCATCAATCCACGCTTGATAAGGGCACGCATGAAGGCACGGAAGTCGATACCCGAATGTTCACGGAAACGGACATCCTCGGTGGCCACCAAAGCATCTATCAGATTCTGAGGAAGCTGTTGGTAGCTGACATACACACGGTTGTTCTTCTGATAAGACCATGTACCCATCGTCTCTCCATCGGCAGAAATCACCTGCGATGCAAACTTGTAGTTCGGATTCTCCAATTCCTCTATCGGAGGCATATAACCTATCCATCCTTTGGAAATGGCATAAAACAATAAGAATACACTGGCTACGCCCAGCAGGAAAAGCACCCAAATGGTGTAGATGAATTTCTTTATCATATTCACTCTATATATAAAATAAGGTGCAAAGATACGCAAAAGCACGACAATAACGAAAGAAAGAGGGAAGATTAAAGTTTTTTGGCACGAATTACCCCGTAAGCAACAGACCAGGCATACTTCCAACACATTCCGACAGACCTGCGAAAATTCAAAAAATACACGATTTTCTCCCTTAACTATCACGCCCGTATCATTTTATTTTGTACCTTTACACCCAATTACAGGAAAACGAATAATACGTATAAACCTAACTTATATGGAAAACAGGAGTTTAGTAACCATTGCAGAGCACTCCAAGGAGAAAATCATGTACCTCCTGGAGATGGCCAAACTCTTTGAAGAGCATCCCAACCGCAAGATTTTGGACGGACGGGTGGTGGCCACATTGTTTTTTGAACCTTCAACCCGTACCCGCTTGAGTTTTGAGACAGCAGCCAACCGCTTGGGTGCCCGTGTCATCGGCTTCACCGACCCGAAGGTGACCAGTTCATCCAAAGGCGAAACTTTGAAAGACACCATCATGATGGTCTCCAATTATGCAGATATCATTGTGATGCGCCATTATCTGGAAGGAGCCGCACGCTATGCCAGCGAAGTAGCCCCTGTCCCCATCATCAATGCAGGCGACGGAGCCAACCAGCACCCTTCACAGACGATGCTCGACCTCTACAGTATCTACAAGACACAGGGCACACTGGAAAACCTGAACATCTATCTGGTAGGCGACCTCAAATACGGACGTACCGTACACTCCCTGCTGATGGCCATGCGCCACTTCAACCCTACCTTCCACTTCATCGCCCCGGAAGAACTGAAAATGCCCGAGGAGTATAAGGCTTATTGCCGCGCACAGGGCATCCGCTACGAGGAGCACACCGAATTTGACGAGCACACCATTGCCGAGGCCGACATACTCTACATGACCCGCGTACAGCGCGAACGCTTCACCGACCTTATGGAATACGAACGGGTGAAGGATGTATATATATTAAAGAATAGCATGCTGGCCAATACACGTCCCAACCTGCGCATCCTGCATCCCCTGCCACGCGTGAACGAAATAGCCTACGATGTGGATGCCAACGAAAAGGCATACTACTTCCAACAGGCCCATAACGGACTCTTTGCCCGCCAGGCACTCATCTGCGACAGTTTGGGCATTACCATTGATGAAGTGAGAGAGGATAAAACAATAATTAAATAGAAAGAACAGCCCCCACCCCAACTTTCCTCAAGGGGAAGGAGTGAATAGTTAGCAACACATTCTACTCCTCTCCCATGGGAAGGGTAAGGGAGGAGGGTCCTATATGATTTTATTATGGACAAAAAAGAACTTCAAGTGGCCGCCCTCGAAAACGGCACGGTCATAGACCACATACCCGCAGAGAAAGTCTTCACCGTAGTTTCACTCCTCGGTCTGCAAGACATGAAGACTCCCATTACCATCGGCGCCAACCTCGAAAGTAAAAAACTTGGCAGGAAGGGCATCATCAAAGTTGCCGACCGTTTCTTTACTGACGAAGAAATAAGCCGCCTTTCCGTAGTAGCCTCCAGCGTGAAGTTGAACATCATCCGCAACTACGAAGTAGTGGAGAAAAAAACAGTGAATATGCCCGACGAAATGCGAGGCATCGTCAAATGTGGGAATCCCAAGTGCATCACAAACAACGAACCGGGCATGGACACCCTCTTCCATGTGGTGGACAAGGCCAACGGCACACTCAAGTGTCACTATTGCGAAAAGACACAGCAGATAGAGAATGTAAAATTGGTGTAAGAATAACCAACTAGAACCGCTAGAATCTCTAGAATTACTAGAATCTCCAGAATAGCTAGAATCTCTAGAATAGCTAGATTCCCTAGTCCCTAAAAAACATGAAACAAGACTGGAAACCGGGTACAATGATTTACCCCCTGCCCGCTGCACTGGTCAGTTGCGGCAGCACACCCGATGAATACAACATACTCACCGTAGCCTGGACAGGTACCATCTGTTCCGAACCGGCCATGTGCTACATCAGTGTGCGTCCCGAACGATACTCCTACCCCATACTGAAAAAGAACATGGAGTTCGTCATCAACCTTACAACGCGCGACATGGCTTTTGCCACTGACTGGTGCGGTGTACGTTCCGGACGCGACTATAACAAGTTCGAAGAGATGCACCTCACTCCCGGCAAAGCCAAGTGCGTCAGTGCACCCATCATCGAAGAGTCGCCCCTCTGCATCGAATGCCGTGTAAAAGAGGTCATCCCCCTCGGCTCACACGACATGTTCATTGCCGAAGTGCTCAATGTGAAAGCCGACGAGAAGTACCTCGACGAACAGACTGGCAAATTCGACCTTGCTGCCAGCGGCCTCATGGCCTATGTCCACGGCGGATATTATGAACTCGGACAGAAGATAGGAAAATTCGGTTGGTCAGTAGAAAAGAAGAAAGGAAAATAGAAAAAGGAACGAAATAGCCCTTATATGTAATAAGGTATATCAAAAACTCTTTTTGGGAATATAAAGACACGGAGACAGGCCCCAACAGGCATTTCACGTCTCCGTGTCTTTACATTTTTACAGGAATAGCGCCACTGCACAAACAGCAATTACATTTTTCCTCAAAAACAGGCTTAAAAAGTTATCTTTTGCCGCTTTTTAAGCTACAAATCTCACAAAATGCAATTTTTTATGCGATTTTATTAGAAAAATGTTGCACGGTTCATTTTTTCACTATATCTTTGCAGCGTTTTTGAAAAAGCAACAAAGAAATAACAATTATAATTACTAAATTTAAAAAGAGTAAAAAGATGAATGCAGCAAAAGTTTTGGAAGACTTGAAGCGTCGTTTTCCCAATGAACCTGAGTATCATCAGGCAGTAGAAGAAGTACTTGGTACTATTGAAGAAGAATACAACAAACACCCCGAATTTGAT
>JAFXDL010000207.1 GCA_017516265.1 Bacteroidaceae bacterium | reverse complement strand
GGGGAGGAGTTGTAGTTACTTCTACCACGGAAACAGGGCTTTGGGGCTATTCGTCATTGGTAGCGAAGTCGAAGGATCTACGAGCAAAACATTTTATAATACTCTGACTGATAGACCCTTCGACTACGCTCAGGGTGACAGAGACATCATGAACCGTGAAGCCAACATAACCGTAAAAGTTTTAGCGGACACTAATATTAGGTTTTCAATCAGTGCTTCATTAGGTGCTCAATCAGTGCTTCGTTAGGTGCTCAATCAGTGCTTCATTAGACCTTAATGAAGCACTGATTGAAACCACCCCCCATTTACAACACGACAAAGGTAGCAAACGCTCTACAGGACATCATGTCTTTCGGAAGAACATGATAAACTCCGTTCGGGAACTGTGTTTGTTCGGTTCCCGAACGGAGTTAACTGTTCAGAAGAATGGAATTGGGTGGTGGTGTCACACACTATACAGCTTCTCAGTGTGTTGCCTTGTACCAATTGGTTTTTGTCTTGGGAGTGGCCAGATGGTGAGTGCTAGGGTCACTGGTGGTGAGTCCGCAGAAGTGGTTGATGGGTGTCTGTCGGCCATTGAAGACGGAGTAGAATTTTGGAGTATGTGCACGGGATGCTGCAGGTACGGCGCGTTCCAACTGCTCGTTGAAGCGTTGGAGCAGGAGGGAGTCGGTACAGAGTAGGGCAGCATAATGGCTCAGGTCGTAGAACAGGTGTGGTGAATAGCCGTCGAGGTATTGCAACGAGGTGGTGAGGGTGTCGTTCCATGTGTAGCGTGTGTTGATTTCGCGCATCAGAGTAGCCAGGCTGTCCAGTTCGGTGGTCACCGTAGTGGCAATGGTGCCACAGGGGGTGGAGTAGTTCATATAGAAGTCATAGAATGTCTGGCTGACGGCCTCGTAGTCGATGTCGCGCAACAGATGTTCGGCCATGGGGGTGTAGGGCATTCCGTAGGCCATCACTTCGCTGGTGGAGGCGATGAGGTGGCGGGTGACGTGGCGCAGGTCGTAGGCCACTTCGACGCACGACATGTAGCAATCGTCAAAGAGGATGTATTCCATGACGATGCCTGCATCCTTGATGGCTTGGGCCAGTGTGGTGATGTCTGTCTGGTGGTTGCTGCTGGTGCCTCCGAAATATCGGGTGAGGGGATAGTCCTGCACTTCCCAATGGTAGGTGGGGGCAGTGGAGGCGTCAGTTGAGGCTTTGGGGTAAGAGGTTCTGGAGGCGTTGACGGGCAGCCATCCCATGCCATGGCCGCCGATGGTCATGGAGTAGTGGTCGGCCGGAGCAAAGGTCTTCACATCGTTCAGTATGCTGGTGATGCCGGTGGCCGTAGTGCAGGGATGGTTCTGGTATTCCTTGAGGAGTTTTTCTTCGCAAGAGCCTTCGGCTGCATTGTAGATTAGTTCGTAAAGGGTTGCCTGGGTGGGCGAGGTGGCAAAGAAGACCAGTACCCGTTCGTCCTCCAGTATGCCGTAGGAGATGGCCTGTTTCATGTCAGCGATGTTTATGCGGAAATAGCTGGTCAGGTTTCCCGACCAGGGCATGTACATCAGCAGGGTTTGGGTGGGATGGGTATTTGGAGCTGGTGGGGTGAACTTTTCATCATCATCGTCGCATGATTGCCAAATGCCTGGCAGGATGATGGCCAAACTTAACAGAAGTATTTTCCAAATGGGGGATGTATATCTTTTATGTTTCATCTTCTTTAATTCTTCGTTCTTCACTCTTCGTTCTTCACTCTTCACTCTTCGTTCTTCACTCATATCTGGTTCGCCTCCACCAGTCCGTTCATGACGGCATAGACGGTGAGCCCCGATACGGAGCGTATGCCCAATTTCTCGGTGATGTTTTTCCGATGTGAGATGACGGTGGTGAGGCTGATGTTCAGGCGGTCGGCAATCTCCTTGTTGATGAAACCGCGTACGATGAGTACCAATACTTCCACTTCACGGGGGGAAAGGCGGAAGTTGTCGCCTCCTTTTCTGTCGGTTTTGGGGTGGGGGCAATGCTTGTGGCCGCCTTCGTGGAGGAGTAACAGTTGGCGTACCAACTCTTTCTCGGGTAGCGAAGTGTCCAATGTGTGGAAGGCGTTGAAGGTGTTGCTTCCGCCATTGACGAGGACGATGCATCGCTTTTTCCGTTCAAGGAAGAAGTTGGTGTGTTCCAATACGATGGACGATGCCACGAAGTAGTGGGCAAACATCTCTGGGGTGTCGTCCATCAATTGGCTGAACGAACCGAAACAGCGTACTGTCAGTTGGGGAATGATGCTTTCCAACAGGCTTTTCAATCCCATTTGACTGAACGTATTGGGGTCTATGATGGCAAATTCAGGAAGATGCTCCGTGTGTGACATGTCTCTATTGTTATTGTAAAACGTTGCAAAGGTAAGCTATTTTCTGGAGTTTTCCTTGCTTTTAGGCAAAAAAACACCTGCGCCCCTCTTTCACAGAGGAGCGCAGGCTCACAATTAAATCACTATGGTGTAAAAAAAGGAGTCTTAAACAATACCTTGTGCCATCATAGCTTTTGCCACCTTCATGAAGCCGGCGATGTTGGCACCCTTCACGTAGTTCACGTAGCCGTCCTCCTCGGTACCGTACTTCACACAGTTCTCGTGGATATTTTCCATGATGTAGTGAAGCTTGTTGTCAACCTCTTCGCTGCTCCATGAGAGACGCTCTGAGTTCTGGCTCATTTCCAGACCTGACACTGACACACCACCGGCATTGGCAGCCTTACCCGGTGCGTAGAGAATCTTGGCATCCTGGAATACCTTGATGGCTTCGGGAGTTGAGGGCATGTTTGCACCTTCGCTCACGGCAATGACACCGTTGGCAATGAGTTGCTTGGCGTGTTCGCCGTTCAACTCATTCTGAGTAGCTGAAGGCAGAGCGATGTCGGCTTTTTCACCCCAAGGCTTGGCACCTGCTACGTATTTTACATTGTACTTCTCGGCGTATTCGCGGATACGTCCACGGTAGAGGTTCTTCAGTTCCATGATGTAGTCGAGCTTCTCGCGGTCGATACCATCGGGATCGTAGATGTATCCGTCAGAGTCTGACATGGTAAGAACCTTACCACCCAACTGAAGCACCTTTTCAGCGGTATATTGGGCTACGTTTCCTGAACCAGAGATGAGGACAGTCTTTCCCTTGAGGTCCATACCCTTGGTCTTCAGCATCTCCATCAGGAAGTAAACGTTACCGTAACCGGTAGCTTCGGGACGGATGAGTGAACCACCGAACTCGCGGCCCTTACCAGTGAATGTTCCTGTAAATTCGCGGGTCAACTTCTTGTACATACCAAACATGTAACCAACCTCACGACCACCAACACCAATGTCACCAGCGGGGATGTCCATATCGGGACCTACATGACGCCAAAGTTCCAAC
This sequence comes from Bacteroidaceae bacterium, assembly GCA_017516265.1. Taxonomy (GTDB): domain Bacteria; phylum Bacteroidota; class Bacteroidia; order Bacteroidales; family Bacteroidaceae; genus Phocaeicola_A. The sequence goes on along the minus strand of JAFXDL010000207.1, from coordinate 438 downwards.
ATGAAAGCTTGGCAGAAACGCATTACTTCAGCGTTGCTCTTGCCGCGCGGAGAGAAGTCTGAACCTCCCTTACCACCACCCATAGGCAGTGTGGTGAGTGAGTTCTTGAAAGTTTGCTCGAAAGCGAGGAACTTCAGGATGCCGAGGTTTACAGATGAGTGGAAACGGATACCGCCCTTGTAGGGACCGATGGCGTTGTTGTGCTGTACGCGGTAACCCATGTTGGTATGGATGTCGCCTTTGTCGTCGGCCCATGTCACGCGGAATTGGAATACGCGATCGGGGATGCAGAGGCGCTCAATCAGGTTTGCTTTATCAAATTCGGGGTGTTTGTTGTATTCTTCTTCAATAGTACCAAGTACTTCTTCTACTGCCTGATGATACTCAGGTTCATTGGGAAAACGACGCTTCAAGTCTTCCAAAACTTTTGCTGCATTC
>JAFXDL010000206.1 GCA_017516265.1 Bacteroidaceae bacterium | reverse complement strand
TAACCGGAGTTGTAAGAAGAGAATAGGAAAGCGTCCCTGTCCAATCAGTGCTTCATTAGGTTTTCAATCAGTACTTCGTTAGGTTTTCAATCAGTGCTTCATTAGGTGCTCAATCAGTGCTTCGTTAGGTGCTCAATCAGTGCTTCGTTAGACCTTAATGAAGCACTGATTGAAACCACCCCCCATTTACAACACGACAAAGGTTGCAAACTTAGAGCTGTGTTGCGCTCCTCACCCCCCAAAAGTTATAAATCTTTTGCCATATACCCTTTGTCCGCAAATTCCAGCATGGGAATGTCTCCCTTACTGTCACCATACGCATAGAGGCAATAGTTTTCACGGTCAGGTTCTTCTTCCAACAGTCGGCGGACTTTCTCTTTCCCGTTGCAGTTTGGGGACAGGAAACGGCCGGTCAAGATTCCGTTCTCGTCTGTTTCCACTTGTGTGGCAATCACCTTGTCCACTCCGTATCGGTTGGCCCATGGTTGTATCCATTCCTTGATGCTGGCACTGACGATGCAGACGGAATGTCCCTGTTCCAGATGTTGCTTTAAAAGGCTAATCACCTTGGAACTCAATGTATTTTCTATCTTATCAGAAAAAGTATTTCCATAAAAGCAGAAATCCTTGTAGGGCATCCCTTTGAAGAAGTGGGCGAACAGGCGCTGTTTGGCTTCGCTGTTTGGTATGATTCCCAGCAGATAGCGGCACAGCATGGGCGTGAGCCGTACCATCCCACTCATGAAGCATCTCCATCCTTTGGCATGGATGATGAATAGGGGCAGTGTGTCGCGGGTGGTCAGTGTGCCGTCGAAATCAAAGGCGGCAATGGTCCTTTGGGCAGTTTCCATAATGTCTATAGTATTAGAGATACAGGATAATGACGAAACTGGCAATCCAACAGAGAATGCACAGCTGTAGGAAGTGGTCATATGCCAACAGCCTTGTGGGGCTGCCGCTACGCGCATCCACCATGGTCAGTTGCAGATAGCGGAACATGCCCAACAGGACGAAGATGGCAGTCAGATAAAGGTGTGACGCCCCTGTCCGTTCCATCACCTCGGCCGATAGGGTGTACATGAAGTAGCATACCAGTGTGACGGCTACGGTGATGGCAATGGCCGTATCGACAAAGGAACGGTTGTAGCGTTCCACATTCTTGCGCATCTGGCCACCGCCACGTTCGAATATCAGTACATCATCCCTCCGTTTGGCCAGTGCCAGAAACAGGGCAAGCAGGAACGTCATCAGTACAATCCAGTGTGAGAGGGCAATGCCCGTGGACACACTGCCTGCCATAAGCCGCAGGACAAATCCCGTTGAGATGATGAATATATCTACCAGAGCTATCCGTTTCAGCCACAAGCAGTATGCCACATTCAATACCAGATAGCACAGCAGAATGCCCGTCAGTCTTTTCCCGACAGTCAGCCATGCAGCCACCAGAGCTGTGACTGTCAGTGTGATACCCACCCCTACAGCCCATTGTTTGCCGATGTGTCCTGCTGCTACTGGCCGATGGCGCTTTTGCGGATGTAGGCGGTCGGCTTCGGCATCTGCCACATCGTTGAAACAATAGATGCCACTTGCCGCCAGACAGTAGGCTGCCATAGCTGCCATAGCATCCCAAAAATGGATGTTGTCAGCCATTTGTCCGCTGAAAAACAATGGAGTCAGTACGAACAGGTTCTTCAGCCATTGTTCGGGGCGGAGAAGTTTTAGCAAGTACTTCATTTTCTTCATATCCTTTTCTTTATCTGGTATAGTCTTTCAGCCACTTGTTCAATGTAGCCCTCCTTTACGAGGGAATGCATTGCAGAATCTGTCCGGTCGCATCGCGAAGTGACGATGAATGTCTCTCTTTCACATTGTGCATGGCGGGCTATACTTTCTTTCATCCGCTCTGTATCTTTTTCGCTTATCTGCTCAAAATGAAGAGTAATCTGTTCACCTTCCTTTGTGTAATGGGTGATGAAATGCCTGTTTCCTCCAGTTTCTGCTTCCCGATGAATTCTAAATCCTGCATTAGCCAGTCTGGTCGTATAGTGATACTCGTCCTGCCAACTGAAGACCAGCAGGTCGTAGTTCTTCTTGTCCGATAGGTATTCCTCCATCTTTCCTGTCCGTTCCTCCAATCCCTGTTTGAATCGGCGTATATAGAAAGGATAGAACAGGTTACCCGATGCCAGTATGTACTCGTCGGCAGTCGGTATGACTTGCCCGGTACCTATGCCCACCGAAACCCGATAAGGAGTCACATTCTCTTTGTACAGAGTCCATGACGGACCGGCCTGTCCTACAGCCCCTTGTCGATCAATCCATGCATATTGGGGCAGACTGATGCGTACGGATACCGTAAGGAACAGGACTATTCCCGCTGCAAGCACCCATCGCACAGGTCTGGAACAGACAGAGAACAACTGTTGTAAGGCAGGGACAGTCAGTAACAGGGTGAAGGGAATCAGATAGAGATAATGTTTGGCTGCACATCCTGTGTGTCGGAACATGAAGTGCAGCAAGAGTATCGGAATCAAGGCCACTGCCAACAAAGTCCACTCCTTGCGTTTGCCCGACAAGTATATCCCGAAAGGAACTAATCCTAGCCCTAAGACTGTATAGAAAGCCACCACAGCATAGATGACCAGTTGACTGTAGGCCAATGTCTCGTTGAAGGAGTTGTAGGCAAACAGACTTTCTATCGGATTAGCTTTCAGTCCATAGCAACAACAGCTGACGAATGTGACAATCCAAACTGCCACCAAGACAGAGCGGCCAAGACTCTCCTTCCACTTGTACCCCATCCACCACAGCAGGCAGGGATAGACAGGATAGACAATCAGCACATCCATGCGGAAGAGTGGGGCAATACCCAACATCAGACCACCCCAACAGAACCTCTTCTTGATTGTCAGCCACAGGCCGAAGACAAAGAAGAAAGCTGCAAATACAGCAGAATTTGGATACATGGCAATAGCTGTCGATTCGGGAATGAGGAACATCCCCAACAGAATCCACTCGCGGCGTATGGCTGTCAGTCTGTGCACCAGTTCAACAGTCAGCAAGGCCAACACGATGGCTGTCAGAGCGGTCATCAGACAATAGACCTCTTCGCAAGTCAATGACGGGAACAGGCGTTTGGTGTCGGCCACTATGTAAGTAACCAACGGCTGCATGTCGTACCCGTAGGAATAGACGGGCGGAAATTGCCATCCTTGCTGCACCATCATGTCACATCCTGCTATCAGATGCATGCTGTCCGACTCGTAGCAGGTCAACGGCCATGCACCGGCTAATGTCCAGATGACATATAGAGTGAATGCCAGTGGGTAGGGATTGCTGATGTTTCTTTTGATAATAGTCACTTTGTACTCGTTTTTTTGAATGCAAAGTTAGGGAATGGAATCGGAATCGGCAATAGTCTGAAGCGTCTGTACGGTATGTTTATTTGTGCTGATGATTTTGATAAGATGGTTTTCTCTGTTTTGAATAGGTTGAAAATCAAGCAGGTTGTAGTGCAAAGAGTATAAGTTGGATGTGAAATATAATAAATGACAAGGGCGACGCTTTCTTTTATGTAGAAAGCATCGCCCTTGCTCCTAATGTCTGCTAAGGTAGGTTCAATCTTTTACCAGTTCTTGGATATCTAAAGAATCTAATTTCTCCAGTTTTGATGAGGTTGGGTCTGTAAATGATCCAGGTGCATAGATATTCCAACCATCATAGTTGGGTACATTGCCTGTGGGGGAATCAGACTCTTCGTCATAGCCAGTGCATGTGAGGATGAATCCTGCTGTTAAATGTAGGCTTTCTATACTCTTTAAGATAATGGATCCTCTAAAATCAAGTTCCAATGTTCCTTCAGGTTCGATGGTCAAATCCACCTGTTTGAGGCATCCTCCAACATACATGTAGCCTCCGCTTTCAATGGTAATGGTGGCATCGTTGTGCATGGTGTGGTCTTTTAAGATTTCCAGAGAGCCGTTTTCCTTGATGATGATGTGTGAGTTGATGATACCACTGTTTCCTGCAAACAGGGTGGTGTCCGTTTGATGATCTGTGATGTACAACGTGTTCAGTGCGGGTGGGAGGGGGTCGTCTTCGCCACCGATGTCCGGTATCGTGTCTGGGTTGATAGGGGTATCGCCGATGTCACCTGGTTTGACAGGCTTTTGCTCTCCTGGGGTTTGCAGGGTTTTGTCGTCATCGATGCCTTGTCCTTTGTCGGTGATGATGATGAGGTCGTCTTCTTTGTCTGATGAGCATGAGAGGCAGGCCCCTGCCAGCATCAGGCATCCGATAATGTGTTTTGCTTTCATACTTTTCTTGGAATAAGTTTTTTAACGTTTGATGTTACAAAGATAATGACTTTGCGGGTAATGACCAATGAATTTTCTTGCGATGTTGAATCCAGGTTTCTTGCGAGATGGTTTCCTGAATTTTGCAAACTGTTGGTAATGAAGCAGAATGATAGGTTTCTTCGATAGACGACACCCCGAATATAATATGCCTTTGTATGATGTTTTTTGATAGAAAAAGGCAAGGAAAACGGGTGTTTTCCGCAGCGTGTTTTTGTGTATATGCGTTTTTATATGTTACTTTGCATGAAACAAATCATGGGAGAGACATAATTGGTATGAAAACAAAATGGTGGATATGGTGTTTGCTGATGCTCGTCGGTGGGTGTGTGAGCGAAAGCGGACAGTGGCTTGGAAGAGCTGAGGCTTGTATGGAGGCAGACCCGCTTTGTGCCTATCAATGCCTGCAGCAGATAGACCCTGCGGAGCACAGCCTCACGGACGAGCAGCGGGCCAAATATGCTTTGCTACAGGTGCAGGCCATGCACAAGTGTCGGATGCCGTTGGCCGATGACTCATTGATAAATATAGCTGTGGCCTATTATCAGAGAGGAGATGACAGACATGCTTTGGCCAAGGCTTTGCTGTACAAGGGACTGGTCTGTAAGCAGAACGGGCTGGCCGAACAGGCTGCCGAAGCGTTTGCTGCCAGCGAACGGTACTTCGAGCGGGTGGATGATGTCCAGTACAAGGCACTGCTTTTTGACCACTATGGCATGTTACTCTTCAAGCAGGCCATGTATGAGGAGGCGCTGAAGTACTTCAAACTTACCCGTGACTACGAAATGCAGGGCGATTCGGCACACTATGTGGTGTCCACTTATCGGCGCATGGCAATGGTGTATGACCTGTTGGGGGATACGGACAGTGCCCGCATCTGTTATGCTGAAGGGTTGGCCTATGCTGAAGACAAAGGGGTACGTTCAAGAAATTACTATCTGTTGTTGCAGAACTATGCCTCGTTTCTGACCGAGAGCAGCGACTATTCCGAGGCGGAGCGCCTGTTGTTGCAGTGTGTGGGGCAGGTGGCCGATTCGGCCTATGCTTACACGCTCTTTTCTTCGTTAGCTACGCTCTATTATGAGAAAAGGGAGTATGAACCAGCCATTGATTGTGCAGAAAAGGTGCTGGAAAGCCGGGACAGCCTGACCGTATGCGGTGGTTATCTGCGCCTTTACAGGATATATCGCGACATGGGTGACCTGGAGGTTGCCATGCGCTATCATGACCTTTATCGCCACTACGACAATGACTTGTCCATGCGCCGACGGACTGCTCAGGTGGCAGCTGTACCTCACCGTATGGAGAACCGTTTGTTGCGGGAGGAGAACAGGGGGTGGCAACAGCGTCAATGGAAGTGGATGGCTTTGGTGGGTGTCCTGCTGATTGTGGCGTGGGGATTTTTCCGTCTTGTCCGAAGAAGGCATCAGGAGGCGCAAGCCCAAAGCCAGCAACAATTGAGCGGGATGAAGAAAACCTTGACGGAAACGGAACAGCAGTTGGGAGAGACTGCCGTGAATCTGGGAGGGCTGAAAGGAGTGGTTACCAGTCAGAGCAATGTCATCAACCGCCTGAAAGAGGAACTACAGAGAACCAAAGAGGAGCACAAGGAGGAAATCAGGAACTTGAAGGAGAGCATACGTGCACTGGAGACTGAGATGCGCCGACTGAAGGATGAAGACCGTGCCCTGAAACGGACAGAGAGTGAACAACAGCAGGCTTTGAAGAAACTGAATTGGGAGTTGAAGGTGAAGACTGACAACCTGACCAAAGTGGAGCACCAACATGCCATTGACCAGCAGTTGAACCACTATGTGATGACGGTGCAGGATGCTGTAGCTGTGGACATGCTGATGCAGCTTCGGTATAATCAGAGAGAGTTGGCACGATATGACATCCGCCCGTCGGAGTACCTGCCCTTGTTGAAAGTGTTGCTGGATCAAGAGAATCCAGCCTTGGCGGAAAGGCTGGAAAATAGAGGATTGGAGCGTAAGAAACTGACCATGTGCTACCTGATGGCTCTCGGATTGGATGACGTAGAGATGATGTCCCGTGCAGCTTGCCTCTCTGTCAACTCGGTGAAGGCGTATCGTCGGGAGTATCGGGAGGTGGTGGAGCACCCTCCAACTCCCCCAAAGGGGGAGAGAAGTGAAGAATGAAGAGTGAAGAGTGAAGAACGAAGAGTGAAGAATTGGCCTCCGAGGTTTAAGGCTCAAGGTTGGATGTCCAGTTTGATGTACCCTGTTTTATGATTTCAGTGGGCAGAGCCATTTAAGGAGGTGTGTCAAAATACCGACGGTCTCTGTCATTTTTCGGACAAAGTCCTCAACAACCCGTCTGGAAATAACAATAAAAGAGCGTATTTGTATATTTGACACACCCCCATTTGTGTTATTTCACCTCCCATTCATAGAGGCCGATGGAGAACTGATCGGGTTGGTCAATCTCCAATCGGAGGGCGGTGGTGCTGATGGCATTGAACTGTACGGTGTTGGCCTGCCCTTTCACACAGGGATAGCCGGTGAGGCTCTGTACGGGTGTCCATTGTCCGTTGGCATCCTGATAGAGGATACGCCATGCCTTGGGTACACGGCATCCGCCCCAAGGAGCATCATCGAACCAATGGATGGTGCAGGCAGATACCTTGGTGGCTTGGGGGAAGGTGTAGGTAATCCATTCGGTACCTCCCTGCTTGGGCCATGTGTGGTAATAAGGTACGGAGCGGTCGTCAGCATTGGCGGGTACAAGGCCATCCTTGATGGACGAAAGGGCCGAGGTGCGTGTGGATGCATCGACCTTGCTTTGCGATGCTGCTGTAGGAGGAACTCCCGGACGGGCGGCACTCACTTGGGAAGGAAGCCATACGGACATCTTGCCGCTGCCCCGATGTGCCCATGCATAGTAGGGAATGAGGGTCAGCCGGACATCTTTGGCTTGCAGGCGTCCCTGCTGGTCGTAGCTCAGTGTCTGGGCATCGGTCTTCAGTTGGGTGATGCCATAGAGCAGGTCGTCGCGGCGTACTTCCTCAAACTTCGGTTCGCGGTTGAGCAACAGAGTCATGATGTCGAAATCATTGTCGGGCCACTCGGCACAATAGACGATGGGCCCCCGTTCGATGGCTACACGTCCGCGGTCGGCTGCTACCTGTGGGTGGGCTTTCACGGTGCGTGGTTGCATATCGAAGGAGAGTGCGATGCGGTCGCCCTTTTTCCAGCGTCGGTTGATGGCCAGGTAGCCATCTTCGCCGATGGTCTTCTCTACGGCTTGGCCGTTAATAGTGACGGTGTAGCTGAGGCGTTTGTTGTCGGCATAGCTGTAGAGGTCAGAAGGAACCACCTGTCCCTTGACCCATCCGGGGATACGCAGTTTCAGGGTGAACGGGCGTCCGGTAGCGCGGTCAATCGTGAGTCCGACGGCACCATCCCATGGATAGTTGGTCTGTTGGGAGAGGGTCAGCCGTTTGCCCTTCACCTTCAGAGTAGCCGTGTTGCTGACAAAGAGGTTTACATAGACATTCTCGTCCTTCACTGCATAGACATAGCCGGGTAGTGAGGGGATGAAGCGGCAGATGTTTGACGGACAGCAGGCACAGCCGAACCAAGGTTGGCGCTGATGCTGTCCCATGGATTCCAAGGGATTGGGATAGAAGAACCCGCCACCGTCCAATGATACGCCCGAGATGAGACCGTTGTAGAGCGAGCGTTCGAGCACATCGTAGTACTTACTTTGTCCGTGGAGCAGGAAGAGGCGGTAGTTCATATAGACGTTGCCAATGGCTGCACAGGTCTCGCAATAGGCTGACATGTTGGGCAATTCGTAGTTCTTGCCGAAGGCTTCACCGCTGGAGGTGGCTCCGATGCCACCGGTGATGTAGAGTTTCTTGCTCACGATGTTGTCCCAGATGCGGCCGATAGCCCGGATGTAGGCACTGTCGCCTGTGAGGGCAGCCACATCGGCCATGCCGCTGTACATGTAGGCGGCACGCACGGCATGTCCTACGGCTTCGTCCTGTTCGATGACAGGTTGGTGGGCTTGGCTGTATTGGTCGCGTCGCGAGGTGTAGCCGCGCTTGTCAAGGAAGAACTTGGCAAGGTCGAGGTACTTCTTTTCTCCCGTCACGGTATAGAGTTTGGCCAGTGCCATTTCGGCTATCTGATGGCCGGGTACATAGACCTGCTTGCCTTCGCCTTCACCTATTTCATTATAGATACAGTCGGCATAACGGATGGCTATGTCGAGAAAGTTTCGCTTGCCGGTTGCCTGGTAATGGGCAATGGCGCCTTCGACCATGTGGCCCAGATTGTAGAATTCGTGGCTGAGGTCTTCCACTTTGACCCAACGCTTGTCGCCTGCCCACTCGTGGGGAGCGGCCGGATTCTGTGTACGCGAGGTATAGAGGTAACCGTCCGGCTCTTGGGCCGATGCTACGATGACAAGCACGCTGTCAATGTATCGTTTCAGTTTTTCGTCGGGGTAAGTCTGCAACAGGTAGCTGGCTCCTTCGATGGTCTTATAGACATCAGTGTCGTCGAAGGAGTAACCACCAATCTTCACACCTTTGGCCACTTCAGCATATTGGGGGTTGTCTTTCAAGGCAGGATTCTTTTGCAACTCCATCATCAGAGCCGAACGGGTGAAATTGTCGTAGCGTCCGGTCTCCTCGCACTTGCTGAAGGCGAGGGGGATGGTCACTTCGCGACTGGCTTTGAGACGTTGCCCCCAGAAATTGTCGGTTACCTTCACACTGGTGAAGGGTACGGGGTCGATGGGATAACCTCCGGAAGTGGAGGCTTTGGGTTGTGCGATGGCCGCAGATGCCGCCCATGTAAGGCACAATGCGGCGGACAGAAATAGATTGTTTTTCATAATGTTATAAGCGGACTCTCCCCCGACCCCTCCACAAGGGAGGGGAGTAGATGATATTGTGATTCATTTCACTCCCATCCCTTGTGCGGAGGGGCAGGGGGAGGGTTTCCTTCTTCTCCTCTTTTTTTACTTTGTTCCACTGATGCTCACCTCGATGCAGTTGCCCTGCTTGATGAGTTTCTTCACAAACTTCTGGATTTCCTTACCGGTGATTTCGTTCACCATCTGTTCGTAGTCCTTGATGCCGTCGATGCCGTGCCAGTAGTACTCCTTCAGCTGGTTCATCCAGTAGCCGTTCTCCTTCTGGTTCTCCTGATATTTCTTAATCATGTACTCCTTCACACGGGCCAACTGTTCGGGGTTAGGACCGTTCTTGATAAATTCGTCCAGACCTTGCTTGATGATTTCGGTCATGCGAGCACGGCGTTCGGGGTCAGTGTCAAAGTTGATGCTCAGGCGGATTTCTTCCTTCGGATAGTGGTTGATGCCTCCGCTGACTCCTACACCGTAGGTTCCACCTTCCTTCTCGCGTACACTTTCGGTATATACCATGTCCATGACTTGTGCAAACATACTCATAATCATCTTGCCGCGGGCGTTGTATTTCCCCTTACCGGTGTAGAGCAGGAATACGGTGCTCTTGGGAAGTTCCATCGTGCGATCGAAATTGTTGGTGTACTGTCCCTTGCGGATGGTGGGATTGATTTTACTGTCAAACTTCTCGGCTCCCTCTTTGGTGGGCAGTGCACCCAAGTATTGCTCAAACAAGGGAAGGGCTGTGGCTTCGTCGATGTTACCTACAAACATGAATGTGAAGTCGTCACCGTCAGCAAAGCGCTCGCGGTACATCTCCATGGTGCGGGCATAGTCAATCTGGTCTACCATCTCCTTGGTAAACTTGATGGCACGTGGGTGTTTGCCATAGAGGGTTGCGGTGAGTGTGTCGTTGAAGGCGGTCATGGGATTCAACTCCTGATTGCTCAGAGCTACTTTGGCGCGGTTCTTGTAAGATTCGAAGGCTGCATCGTCCATACGCGGAGCAGTGAACATCAGGTAGGTCAGCTGCATCAGAGTCTCCAGATCCTTAGGTGAACAGCTGCCGTTGAAACCCTCTTCGAGTGAGCCGACGTAGGGAGTGATGCCTACAATCTTGCCAGCCAAAACCTTCATCAGGTCAGTGCTGTTGAAGTTGCCAAGCCCACCCAACTCACATACTTCGTTGAGAACCTCAATATTGATGATGTCTTCAGTGGGAAGCAGACTGTTGCCTCCAGGGCTGAAGGCGGTCATGCGGATTTCGTCGGCTTTGAAGTCGGTTGGTTTCACGATGACCTTCACGCCGTTGCTCAAGGTATATACCTTTGAACCGAACATACCTTCTTCGGTCTTTACCACCTTGCCGGCTTGGGGCAATTGGCTGATGAGCGGTTCGTTGGATACTTTATCGACATAGGGAGCGATATCCTCGGCCTTCACCTGTGCTATCAGTTCTAACAGGCGCTCTTGGGTGGGGTAGGTCAGACCTTCCTTTTCGGGGGCAAATACGGTGATGACCATATTGCTGTCACTCATGAGGCCTTGCATCATCTGGTTGATGGCAGCAACGGGAATCATGGGGGCAATCTGGCTCATCATGGTATATTCGGCTTCGATGCCGGGGATGGGCTCGTTGTCAATGAAATGGCGCACGTACTCTTCGGCATACTGCGTGTTTTTCGTCTTGCTACGTTCGTTGTATGCATTTTCCAAGGCACGCAAGTAATTGGCTTTGGCACGGGTAATTCTCCTTCGGTGAAACCGTGACGACGGGCACGTTCCATCTCACGTACCAAGGTGGTGAGGGCTGTTTCGATACCATCTTCCTTACATACGGCATATCCGGTGAAGGCATCTTTGGTCTTGGCAATCAAGTAGTCATCGTCGAATACTGTGGCACCCATGAAGGGAGGGTTGGCGCTTTGCTCTACCAGTTCGTCAAAACGGTCGCTGAACATCTGGCTCATCATGCTCTTGGCAAAGTTCATCACCAGGTAGTTGACATCGTTCTTGGCTTCGTTGGGGATGGCATTGTGCTTGGTCATGTATTGGATGATGACGCGCTGCTGCTCCTTGTCGGTAGCGATGGTCACGATAGGCTCTTTGTTGTCATGCACAGGGTAGTAGATACGATCAGCTGCGTTGGCCGGCATCTCAATGTCAGAGAAAATGCTTTTAACCTTGGCTTCCATCTGGTCAACATCGAAATCACCGACGATGATGATACCCTGTTGGTCAGGACGATACCACTTCTCATAATAGTCGCGCAGAGCCTTGTAGGGGAAATTATCGACAACCTCCATGGTACCGATAGGCAGACGGTTGGCATACTGGCTGCCGGGGAATGTCAGTGGGAACACCTTTTCGTAGATGCGCATGGTAGCTCCCATACGGGTGCGCCACTCTTCGTGGATGACACCGCGCTCCTTGTCAATCTCTTCTTCGCCCAAGGTGAGGCCGTCACTCCAGTCGCGCAAAATCCATAAGCATGAGTCGATAGCGGCGGGTACTTTGTGGATGGGCACGTTGTTGATGTTGTAAACGGTTTCGTCCATGGCGGTGTAAGCATTGAGGTTTGCACCGAACTTTACACCGATATTCTCCAAATATTCGCGCAGACGGTTGTTGGGGAAGTGCTTGGTTCCATTGAAACACATGTGCTCCAGGAAGTGAGCAAGTCCGCGTTGCGACTCTTCTTCCAAGATGGAGCCAACCTTCTGTGCAATGTAGAAGTCGGCTTGCCCTTCAGGCAGGTTGTTGTGGCGGATGTAGTAGGTGAGTCCGTTTTCCAGTTTGCCTATGCGCACATTCGGGTCAGTGGGGATAGGCTGTGCCTGCTGGGCAAGCACGGGGATACTGCAGCACACAAGCAGTGCAGCTAATAGTCCTTTAAAGATTCTTTTCATGTTTTTTGTAAGTTATTTAAATGTTATGAGTTACTTTTTGGGGTGGGGTAAGTCGTATGAGGATCTGACTTGTCAGCAAAGTGAGCGCCAAACCAGCAAAGACCATCGTCAAAAGGATTGAATTGGGCAGATCATCGGATTGGACGCGACTCGTATCTTTGTTCAGCATTTCCATTACACTTAATGAATTGTTCAGTATGTGTCCGGCAATGGCAGGCAACAGACTGCCTGTACGCCATGTTACCCATCCGAAGACGATTCCCATTAGGAATGCATAAGGAATCTGTGCGGGATTTATATGGATAAGGCCGAATATGGCTGCTGACAGAAGGATGCTTCGCCAAGGAGAATCTCCTGGGTGGTAAAGGCTTTGCATGATGGCGCCACGGAAAAGCAGTTCTTCCAATAATGGGGCCAAGAATGCCATGCAGAATACTCCTAAAAAATTATGGCTTAAGGCTGTGAAGTCACTCTCCATCCAATCGGGTAGGGGGATAAGTCCGCTCAAACCATTGCAACAGAGCACACCTCCCATTGTATAAACCAAGCTGCAAAGCAGGATTGGGATGGTTACGGGGCGTATGGCCTGGCTGATGTGGATGTAACCGAAGCTGATGAGATGAACAGTCATAGCCAAGCTTGAGAGTAGCAGCGCCCATACTACTTGAGTGGTACCATCGAATGGCCACACCATGTTGGCGATGGTCATTGCAGCACCAGAGAGCAGTTGGTAACCCAGATAGATGAATACCAGTTTTAGCGTCGTTTTCATGCGCGCGTGTGTAATACCTTATTAAATTTAAGTGCAAAGGAACAAAGAATTCCGAGTGTGTGCAAGTTTTCTTCTTGTTTCTTAGTTTTTTTTATCAATGGGTAATATAGATTGCACATCCTCTCCTTGTTTTGTATGTACAAGTCGAGGATGTGTAATCCGTATATGTATGTAGTGTCAAGAAGGGGAAGGTGTTAACGGAAATCTTTCAATTCCATTTGCAGACGTTGGCGGGTGAAGAAGATACGGCTCTTGACCGTGCCGAGTGGCAATCCCAGTTTCTCGGCAATCTCGCGATACTTGAATCCTGACACGTGCATAGAGAAAGGAATACGGTATTCCTTAGGAAGACGGTTGACGGCACGATGGATTTCTTTTAGGTCGTAGGCTTCTTCTGTACTGTCGTAGGCAAGCTCTTTGGATTGATTGAGGTGGAAGAGATTCTCCGTCTGGTCAACAAACGTCTGGTCGCGCACCTGCTTGCGATAGTTGTTGATAAAGATATTGCGCATGATGGTGTACATCCAACCTCTAAAATTGGTTTCGGGTTCAAACTTGTCTTCATTGTCCAGTGCTTTTAAAGAAGTTTCTTGTAACAGGTCGTTCGCTTCTTCGGGGTCAGCAGTCAGTTTGTAGGCAAAGCGTAGCAATTCATCTTGAATGGCAAGCAACTCGGTTTTGAAATTTAGTGTATTCATACTCTTTTTGTTTTTAGTTTTTTGAATTATGATTTTTATTGTTTCAATTTCCGAGTGCAATATTACTGCTAATTTGAACGTGGCTCAGAAAAAAAGGGAGAAAAAAGGGGGAAAACGAACACCTTTGTGTACTTTTATCCCCCTTCTGAGGGGGATTTTGTGCAAATTTCCCCCTTTTTGAATGAATTCAATGATGCTTTTCTTCTTTTTTTAGATGGAAAGTTCGTTCAAGACATTGACCAGCTCTTTCTTGATTGGTTTGTCATTCTTGATGGCTTTTGTGAATGGCACATATACGATTTCGTCGTGTTCGATGCCTATCATGACATTGCGTTGTCCCTCCATCAGCGCATCGATACTGGCGGTTCCCATGCGACTGGCAATAATGCGGTCGTGTGCAGTAGGGCGTCCACCGCGTTGCAGATGGCCGAGGATGGATACACGCACATCGTATTGTGGATATTCGTTCTTTACCCGTTCGGCTAAAGCCATGGCTCCACCTGTGATGTCGCTTTCGGCAACCAACACGATACTGCTGCTCTTGGATTTCCGGAAACCATTCTTGATGAACTCGGCTAATTGGTCAACTTCGGTGCTGAATTCAGGGATGATGGCTGCTTCGGCTCCTGCAGCAATAGCTCCATTCAAAGCAAGGAAACCGGCATCGCGTCCCATGACCTCAACAAAGAACAGGCGCTCGTGTGACGTGGCGGTATCGCGGATTTTATCTACGGCATCCAAGATGGTGTTGAGTGCTGTGTCATAGCCGATAGTGGTGTCGGTGCCATAAAGATCGTTGTCAATAGTACCTGGCAATCCGATGCAGGGGATGTCGTATTCTTGGGCAAAAATACGTGCACCGGTCAAAGAACCGTCTCCACCGATGACTACGAGTGCGTCAATGCCTTCCTTCTGCATGTTTTCATACGCCAAGGCGCGGCCTTCGGGAGTGGTGAACTCCTTGCAACGTGCGGTTTTCAGGATGGTGCCTCCTTGATGGATGATGTTACTTACGTTTTGAGTCTTGAACTCCAGGATTTCTCCGGTTACCAGTCCTTTGTAACCACGGTAGATTCCTTTGACTTTCAAACCGTTGTAGATGGCCGCACGGGTGACGGCACGGATGGCGGCATTCATGCCTGGTGCATCACCGCCTGAGGTGAGGATGCCAATACATTTGATAGTTGCCATTTCTCGTTATACTTTTTTATGTGAAATTTGTTTGTTTATGGGTGCAAAGGTACAAATAAAAACAGCTTTCCACATTCGTGAGTTGTGAAAAAGCTGTTAAGAAGTGACGATTTAGGACGAATTTGTCAGCTTTCCAGTACTTTTTGAATGGCTGTCTTGCATTCTTCCATCAGCCATTTGGGGGTGGAAGTGGCTCCGCAGATACCGATGGAGTTTATGCCTTGAAGCAGATTGAAGTCAATTTCGCTGGCATCGTCTATCAGGTGCGAATTAGGGTTTACTTGACAACATTCATTGAACAGGATTTTCCCGTTTGAACTCTTTTTCCCGCTGACGAAGAAGATGAGGTCGTGTGAAGTGGCAAAAGCCCGGATGTTGGGCATACGGTTGGCCACCTGCCGGCAGATGGTATCGTAGTATTCAAAGGTGGCATCGGGTGAAATGTGCTCCTTGATGTATTCTACTATTTGCCAGAATTCGTCCAAAGACTTTGTCGTTTGGGAGTAGAGGCGGATGTCTTTGCTGAAATCCAATTGCTCGGCTTCCTTCAGACTTTCGATGACGATGGCCTTGCCGGATGTTTGTCCCACAAGTCCCAAGACTTCGGCATGTCCGGCTTTTCCATAGATGACGATTTGTTTGTCCTTCAGAGCGTTCGAGTCATATTCTTGCTTGATGCGTTGTTGCAGACGTAAAACGACGGGACAGGTGGCGTCAATGATTTCGATTTCGTTTTTTCTGGCAATCTCGTAGGTTTCGGGTGGCTCTCCGTGAGCACGCAACAATACTTTCACGCCGTGCAACTGTTTGAACTCTTCGTGGTTGATGGTGATGAGACCCATGGATTTCAACCGTTCGCACTCCTTGCCGTTGTGTACAATGTCGCCCAAGCAATAGAGCGGAGTGCCCTTGCGTAGCTCCTCCTCCGCCTTTTGGATGGCCGTGGTCACTCCGAAGCAGAAGCCGGATCCGTTGTCTATTTCAATGTCTATCATGCTTCGGTGGCTTTTTGGTATTCTTTGATGAGCCATGCTTTCTGTTCGGCCAGTGTCAAGTGGCTATTGTCGAGCAAAATGGCATCGTCGGCACGACGCAGAGGGCTGACGGCACGTGTCTGGTCAATGTGGTCACGCTCTTTGACGTTGGCCAATATCTCGTCGAAATCAGCTTTCTCCCCTTTTTCCTGCAACTCTTTATATCGGCGTTCGGCACGTATTTCGGGCGATGCGGTTACGAAAATCTTCAATTCTGCATCGGGGAAAACGGTAGTGCCGATGTCACGTCCGTCCATAACGATGCCTTTGGCCTTGCCCATTTCCTGTTGTTGGGTGACCAGATATTTGCGTACGAAGTCAATGGCGGCAATGATGCTGACGCGTGAGGACACCTCCATGGTGCGGATGCGGTCTTCCACATCTTTTCCATTGAGTTGTGTGCGCGGACGTCCTGTTTGTTCGTCCAGTTGGAAGGTGATGCTTATCTGTCCGATTTGCTCTTTCAGACGTGCGGTATCCACCTCTTTTCCATTGAAGAGTCCGTTTTCGATGCTGTAGAGGGTGACAGCTCTGTACATGGCACCGCTGTCAATGTAGATGTATCCGATTTCCTTGGCCAAATCTTTAGCCATGGTGCTTTTCCCGCAAGATGAGAATCCGTCGATGGCGATTGTTATCTTCTTCATATACCTTATTTATAATATATATATAGTTCTTATTGTTTCTTATTGTTTCTTATTGTTTTGTGTTTATAGTGCCTATAGTTTCTATAGAATTTATAGTCACAATATTCCTATGGTTCCTATGGACAATAGGAATTATTTTAGTCATTTCCTATCTTCATGCCGAAGTTCATGACTAGGGATGAGGCCGCCGTATGGTAGTTGGCATAAGCCACTCCCAATTTGATGCGCTTGAGGGTAAGCCCTCCTCCGATGGTGGCTCCTGTCCATTTGCTTCCTCCATTGACTTTCAGTTCGTTGGCCCGTTTGCAATTGTAGCCACCCGCTATGTAGAAGCGCTCACTGGGTGCTACCTCCACTCCGATGACCAGATGGTTGAGCAGAAGGTCACCGAACTTTATCTTTTTGCCCGTAGGATTGTAGTAGGCAGACTTCCAGTGTGTCAGGTCGTCCAAGGTGGCCGAAATTCTTATCGGAGCATGAGCCAAGCGTTTGGAAAAACCTAATTGCAGGTTCATGGGCATCTTTTCGTGGTGGTCGTCAAAGGTCTTTATCTGTCCGCCCAAGTTCTTGAATGTGAGCGAAGCTGAGAAGTCGGATTCTTCGTGGAAGTAGTTGACGCCTAGGTCTATCCCGATGGCATACGAGGTGTATTCGGCATAGTTTCCATGAACGACCTTTGCCGTTACTCCTCCGCTCCATCGGTCGCTCAGCAGATAGTTGTACATGCCCATCACGGCAATGTCCTTGGCAGAAAGGTCGCCCAGCTCATTATTGTTGATGTCCGTCTTTTTGATGTCGCCATAGTCCATGTATTGTACGGCAGCAGCCCATGCCGAGCGTGCTCCGAATTGACGCGAAAAAGCGGCGCTGGCCACTTTGCTGCCTTCGATGTATGAGGTGTATCCCAAGTGTAAGGTCTTGTCGGACACATTGCTCAAGAGTGCCGGGTTATGGAAGGCTAGTGTCAGGTCGTCATGGATGGTTGTAATGTTTTCACCGCCCAAAGCTGTGGCATGAGCCGAATGGGGCAGGCGCAGGAAGGTGAATGCCGTTGTCCCATCCTGAGCGTGAGCGGTGGTGATGGCCAAAGCCAATAATGTGAATATCCAATATCTTTTCATAATTTGCGAAGCAAAGATAATCAAACCTTATTATATAATGTAAACTTACTCCACTTTTTTTTATTGTGTGCCCCTTTTTTCTTTTTTTTCTTGCAAAGATAGGCGTGGTTCAATCCTCCTATTTACCTTTACTTTTTTCTACCTTACCTGAAAAAACTTTTTCTCAGACAGACGAGAAAAAATGTCTGCGTTAACCCCTCTTAACAGCCTTGAAGAATTAAAAAACTTAAAAAATGGCATTGTTTGAAAAAAAAAAACAAGCAAGAGTGGCCGTAAATGAAAAATATGTGCTACATTTGCCCAGACATAGAAAAACTGCATATTCAAAAAATAAAATAAATAAACGTATGGAAGTTAAAAAAGCTCCTGTTGCCGATTTGGAAGGCAAAAAGACCACCTGGCTTTTGGTGGGTTACATTTTTATCTTGGCTATCATGTTTGTGGCCTTTGAGTGGACACGTCGTGATGTGATTGAGACTGGTGAGATTATTGAAGTTGCCATGATTAACTTCGAAGAGGAAATCATCCCTATTACCATGCAGGAAAAGCCTGTGGCTCCCGTGCCGGTAGAGGCTAAGCAGATTTCTGAAACCATCGAAATCGTGGAAGACGATGCTGAAATCGAGGAAACCATCATCGCTTCTGATGAAGATATGGGTGAAGTGGTGGAAATCACAAACATCGAGAACGTTGTGGTAGAAGAACCCGAAAAGGAAGAGGAAATCTTCCAGGTGGTAGAGAACATGCCCGAGTTCCCCGGTGGTATCCAAGAGTTGATGAAGTGGCTTCAGAAGAACCTGAAATATCCCGCCATTTCTGCTGAAAACGGTGTACAGGGACGTGTTATCGTACAGTTCGTGGTGAATACCGACGGTTCTATCGTTGACCCCGTGGTTCTCCGTAGCGTTGACCCCTATTTGGATAAGGAAGCTATCCGTGTTGTAAGCGCGATGCCTAAGTGGAAACCTGGTGAACAGCGTGGTAAGAAGGTACGTGTGAAATATACGTTGCCCGTACAGTTTAGACTGCAATAAATTGATTGTCTGATATGTCTAAAGAGGTTGCTTGGCTCTCATGCAACCTCTTTTTGACTGAAAACAGTGTAAATAAATATCCGTGATGTACAACGCTTCGCAATTGCTCGAAAAGGTGCAGGCCTATATTGCAGGATTGGCATATTCGCGTCCTCCTGTAGGCTTGTATGAGCCGGTGACCTATACTCTCGCTTTGGGTGGGAAACGTATCCGTCCCTTGTTGATGCTGATGGCCTATAATATATATAAGGAAGAGGTTGACTCCATCCTCTCCTCAGCTACGGCCATCGAGACTTATCACAATTATACCCTTTTGCACGATGACCTGATGGACAAGGCTGACCTTCGACGGGGAAACCTGACCGTGCACAAGAAGTGGGACGAGAATACTGCAATCCTCTCGGGCGACACGATGCTGGTGCTTGCCTACAAGATGATGACCCAGTGTGACGAACGGTATCTGAAAGAAGTGATGGACATCTTCAACGAGACTGCGCTGGAGATTGGCGAAGGACAACAGTACGACATGGAGTTTGAAACCCGTATGGATGTCACCGAAGCCGAGTATCTCGAGATGATTCGCCTGAAAACCTCTGTGTTACTGGCTGCTAGCATGAAGATTGGAGCCGTATTGGCTGGAGCTTCAGCCGAAGATGCCTCCAATCTGTATGCCTTCGGCCTTCAATTGGGATTGGCTTTCCAGTTGCAGGACGATTACCTCGATGTGTATGGCGACCCTGCCGTATTCGGAAAGAAAATCGGAGGCGACATCCTGTGCAACAAGAAGACATACATGCTCATCAATGCTCTCCAACGCGCCGATGAAGGTCAGCGTGCCGAATTGAACCGTTGGTTGGAGGCTGAAGAGTATGACCCACAAGAAAAGATTCAAGCCGTGACGGCCATCTATGATGCCATTGGTATCAAGGAACTCTGTCACGCAAAGATAGAATCATATTTTCATGCCGCCAGCCAATGTCTGGCCAATGTTCAAGTGGATGACACCCGTAAGGAGGTGCTTCGCGAATTTGCCGCCTCATTAATGAAACGCAATGTGTGACAATTATTAGATTGATTCAGAAGACTGATATATGATAGAGATTATAGACACGCATTCACACCTCTTCACTGAGGAATTCTCGGCAGACTTGCCCGAGGTGATAGCCCGTGCCAAGGAGGCTGGGGTCACACGGGTGTATATGCCCAATATCGACGTTTCGTCGGTAAAGGATTTGTTGCGTGTCGCCCATACTTACGAAGGGTATTGTCTCCCGATGATAGGCTTGCATCCCACATCTGTTTCTGGAGGCTACAGGGCCGAATTGTCAGACTTGAAACGTCTGCTTGAAGCTCCCAATCATCCTTTTGTCGCTATTGGTGAAGTGGGTATTGATCTCTATTGGGACACCCGTTTCAGAGACGAGCAGATAGATGCCTTCCGCCAACAGGTAGAGTGGGCATTGGAGTATCGTCTCCCGTTGGTCATCCATTGCCGGTCGGCCGTCAATGAATTGGTCAGCGTCTTGAAGGATTATCAGAATACCCCGCTCAAGGGAATCTTTCATAGCTTCGGCGGAACTATTGAAGAGGCAAACCGCCTGTTGGCCTTCAAAAACTTCATGTTGGGCATCAATGGTGTGTTGACGTTCAGACGTTCTACTTTGCCCAAGGTTCTTACGAACATACCTCTGGAGCGTCTGGTGCTGGAGACGGATGCTCCTTATTTGGCTCCCATGCCACATCGGGGAAAACGGAATGAGACCTCCTACATAAAGTTCACTTTGGCGCACCTCGCCTCCGTGTATGGCAAGGATATGATGGAGGTGGCGCAGGTGACCTCTCGTAATGCCCGAAAGGTGTTTGAAAGTGGCAAAAACTAGCCGAAAAACGGGCCGGATGTTTTAAAATATATTAATTTCGGCCTTTTGGCGAAATTTAAATGGAAAGAAAGATGGGTAAGACGAATAAAAAGAATACATTTGTAGCTGAAAAAGTGAAAAGCCATGAAAATGGATGCAAAAATGTATCTTTTTTTGGAAAATAAACGTTAAGGAGAGATGCTCGAGTGGTTGAAGAGGCACGCCTGGAAAGCGTGTATACGCCTAAAGCGTATCGGGGGTTCGAATCCCCCTCTCTCCGCAAAAACAGAAAGAGAAAAAGAGAATATAAACATAATAAACTAATAATTATTTAATCTTAAAAATTTTAGACACACAATGAAAAAGTTATTTGCAATTGTTGCGTTGATGGGAGTAATGACATTCGGTCTTACTCAGTCAGTAAATGCTCAGGACGAAGCAGCCGCTTCAACTGAAGTTGTAGATTCAGCAGCTGTTGATTCAGCAGCCGTAGCTGAGGAACCTGTAGCCGAAGAGGCACCCGTAGTGGAAGAAGCTGAAGCTGGTAGCTTCCACAAGGACATCAAGACAAAGTTCATCGAAGGTGACGCCAGCTTCATGTCTTTGGTTGCTGTTGCATTGGTAATCGGTTTGGCTTTCTGTATTGAGCGTATCATCTACTTGAGCCTTGCTGAAGTAAACACTAAGAAATTGATGGCAAAGATTGAGGCCGCTCTTGCTAAGGGTGACGTTGAAGGTGCTAAGACTGTATGCCGCAACACTCGCGGTCCTGTTGCTTCTATCTGCTATCAGGGTTTGATGCGTATCGACGAAGGTCTTGATGTAGTTGAGCGTTCAGTAGTTTCTTACGGTGGCGTTCAGTCTGCTTACCTTGAGAAGGGTTGCTCATGGATCACTTTGTTCATCGCTATGGCTCCGTCACTCGGATTCTTGGGTACTGTGATCGGTATGGTGGCATCATTCGACGCTATCGAGGCTGCAGGTGATATCTCTCCGACCGTTGTTGCCGGTGGTATGAAGGTGGCCTTGATTACTACTATCTTCGGTATCGTGGTAGCTTTGGTTCTCCAGGTATTCTATAACTACAT
This sequence comes from Bacteroidaceae bacterium, assembly GCA_017516265.1. Lineage (GTDB taxonomy): Bacteria > Bacteroidota > Bacteroidia > Bacteroidales > Bacteroidaceae > Phocaeicola_A. The sequence continues at coordinate 9,383 of JAFXDL010000206.1, read as the reverse complement.
CCTTTCTAAGATTGAGGCTTTGACTGCTGACATGGAAGACTCTTCTATCACTCTGCTCGACCTCATCATGAAGTACAACCTGAAGAAGTAATAATTCATTTTAGAAAAAGATTTTAAGTGATGAAAGCACATAGAATTTCATTTTTCGTATTTATCGCCTTGATTATCGCCACATTGGCAGTCTTCGGACTCTTCTTCTTTGATGGCTTCGATAATCCTGAAGGTAAATACAATGCTCCTATCCATACAGGTACATTGATCGTGTTCATGTATGTAATGGCTGGCATCTGCGTATTGGTGACCGTTCTTGGAGCTTTGGGAAACATCATATCTTCATTAGGAGGACCTAAGGGTGTAAACATTACAGGTGTGCCCGATAAGGCTATTTCTGTAGTCTCAGTTTTGCTGTTGGTGGCTATCTTGGTTGGCTCATGGGCCATAGCTTCTCCTGAGGCATTAAGATTGCCCAATGGAAGCTTGTTCGAAGATACTACCCTGTTGGTGATGACAGACACCTTTATCTATGCAATCTATGCACTGTTGGCTTTGACCACATTGGCATTGGTGATTAACTTGTCTGGCATCTTCAGAAGATAATAGTAAAAACCTATTAAAAACGTAAAGAATAATGGGAAAAAGATCGGTACCGGAACTGAATTCAAGTTCTACTGCTGACATCTCGTTCATCTTGCTTATCTTCTTCCTTACCACTACATCAATGGATACGGACAGAGGTTTGGCACGTCGTCTGCCGCCTCCTCCCGAAGACAATGTAGAACAGGATGATACAAAGGTGAAAGAGCGCAACGTTCTGCAGGTAAGAATCAACGCCATGGACGAATTGATGATTGGCGGAGATTATGCTGACGTAAGCGAAATCAGAGCCAGAGCTAAGGAGTTCATTGAAAACCCGGAAAATTTGCCAAACTTGCCCGATAAGTCTCCGCGTGATATCGACCTCTTCGGTACGGTATATATCACTGACAAGCACGTGATATCTTTGCAGAGCGACCGTGGTACAAGTTATTCAAAGTACTTTGAAGTTCAGAACGAATTGGTGGCTGCTTACAATGAGTTGCGTGACGAATTGTCACGTCGTAAATTCGGTAAGTCATTTGCTGAATTGAGCGAAGAGCAGAACCTTGCCGTTCGTCAATACTATCCGATGAAAATCTCGGAAGCAGAACCTAAAAACTACGCAAAATAATAATAGTTATGAGTAAATTTGGAAAAGGAGAAAAAAGAGGAATGCCGGCGTTGAATACGTCATCATTGCCCGACTTGATCTTTACCATCTTGTTCTTCTTCATGATTGTTACTACGATGCGTGAAGTTACATTGATGGTGGAATTCAAGGTACCTAAAGGTACTGAAATTGAGAAGATGACCAAAAAATCACTTGTGTCATACATCTACGTGGGTAAGCCTACCCGTGAGTTGCGTGCAAAAGTGGGTAATGGTACTCAAATTCAGTTGAACGATAAGTTTGCAAGCCTCTACGAAGTTCAGGACTATGTTTATCAAGAGCGTGAAGCCATGAAGGAAATCGATAAGCCTTTCATGAAAGTTTCCCTCAAGGTGGATAGAGACACCCGTATGGGTATCGTTACTGACATCAAGCAGGAATTGCGTAAAGCATGGGCTTTGAATATCAACTACTCTGCGGATAACCGCAATTAAAGTTGACGTTTGATTATACAAAAGAGGGTGCAGTATTCTGAAAACTGCACCCTCTTTTTCTTAGAGTTTCTCCGTCTTACTTCTTTATTCTTTATTCTTGGGATTTGAATAACCTTAAATGTTGACCTTCTATTGGCTACTCTGCAATCCTCTGGAGGCTTACCTCTTTCGTATATAGTCAATGAAGGTATAGGAGAAAGCATGCTTCTCATCAGTAGGATGCTTTTCAATGTTAGTTCCTTCCCATATTTCAGGGTCTATAGCAGGGAAAAAGGCATCGGCTTTTTCGGGAGTATTATCCACGAGAGTTATCAGAAGACGGTCGGCTAAAGGCATGGCTTGTTGATAGACGGTGGCACCTCCGATGATGTAGATATCTTCCTCGGGAGAGCAACTGGCCAGTGCCTCTTCTAATGTGGTATAGTGGTCAGCACCTTCGAAATGTGCATCGGGTTGGCGTGACAGGACAACGTTGCGTCGGTTGGGTAGTGCACCTTTGGGAAAGGATTCGAACGTCAGGCGCCCCATAATGATGGTGTGACCGGTAGTGAGTTGTTTGAAACGTTTTAGGTCGTTGGGTAACCAATAGAGTAGTTTGTTTTCGAAGCCGATAGCACGATTTTGGGCGATACAGACGATGATTGAAATCATAGGGTTTAAAGTTCAAGGTTTAAGGTTCAAAGTTCGAGGCTCAAACACATATCTTTGGGAACTTTGAACCTTAAACTTTGAACCAGAATTATTATACAGACACTTTTCCTTTGATGTGTGGATGCGGGTCGTAGTTCTCTAGTTGGAAATCTTCATACTTGAAGCTGAAGATGTCTTTCACATTAGGATTGATACGCATCGTAGGTAGTGGCCTTGGGTCACGGGTAAGTTGTAGCTTTACTTGCTCCAAGTGGTCCATATAGATGTGTGTATCTCCTAAGGTATGTACGAAATCGCCAGCCTTCAATCCTGTCACTTGTGCCATCATTTGCAATAATAGAGCGTATGAGGCAATGTTGAACGGTACTCCTAGAAAACAATCGGCACTGCGTTGGTAAAGTTGTAGGCTCAAGCGTCCATCTGCTACATAGAATTGGAAGAAAGCATGACAGGGAGGCAGATTCATGTTATCGAGGTCGGCCACATTCCATGCACTCACAATGATGCGTCGCGAGGTGGGATTGTTCTTGATTGTTTCCACAGCCTCTTTGATTTGGTCGATGTGTCCACCTTTGTAGTCGGGCCATGAACGCCATTGGTACCCGTAGATGTGCCCTAAATCTCCAGTTTCAGGGTCGGCCCATTCATTCCAGATACGCACACCATTCTCTTGTAGGTATTTCACATTCGTATCTCCTTGCAGGAACCAGAGTAATTCGTGGATAATGGATTTCAAGTGTAGTTTTTTAGTTGTCAGCAGGGGAAATCCTTCTTCCAGATTAAATCGCATCTGATGTCCGAAGACACTGATGATTCCGGTGCCTGTACGGTCGTCTTTGCGTACCCCTTCCTTCATGATGCGGTCAAGTAAATCAAGATATTGTCTCATGTGATTGATTCTTTTATGGTTTTATGTTGCAAAGGTACACTTTTTCTTTATCTTTGCAACAAATTTTGAGCTTGAATAAGAAATATGATGGAAATTCCAATAAATTTTTCCGAGAATATGCGCCGTTTGTTGGGAGATGGTGAGTTTGCAGCATTGGCCGAAGCCTTGCAGAAAGAAGTTCCTGTCAGTATCCGGATGAATCCGTGGAAATGGCGGGATGAGTTCATCTCCACTGCAATTGAAGTTGTTCCTTGGGCTGAGGGAACCTCTTATTTGCCTCAACGTCCTGCCTTTACTTTTGACCCATTGTTTCATGCTGGATGTTACTATGTACAGGAGGCTTCTTCCATGTTCCTGCAGCAGGTGTTGCGTCACTATGTGCCTACTGCTTGCAAGATGCTCGACCTTTGTGCAGCTCCTGGCGGTAAATCAACGCTGGCGCGTGCGGTATTGCCCGATGGTAGTTTGTTGGTTTCTAATGAGATTGTCCGCGCCCGTGCTCAAGTATTGGCTGAGAATATGGTGAAATGGGGGCATCCGGATGTGGTGGTAACGCAGAATGCACCAGCTGATTTTTCTTCATTGAATCATTTTTTCGATGTGATATTGGCTGATGTGCCTTGTTCGGGTGAAGGTATGTTTCGTAAGGATGAAGAGGCTGTGCGTGAGTGGAGTATGGAGAATGTTGATGTTTGTTGGCGTCGTCAGCGTGACATTGTGGCTGATGTTTGGGAGTGTCTGAAACCAGGTGGATTGTTTATCTACAGCACATGTACCTATAATGTTTGGGAAGATGAAGAGAATGTTCGTTGGATGATACAGCATTTTGGTGCAGAACCTCTGGAAGTGCCAGTGGAGCAGGAATGGGGAATTGTGGGAGATATTTCAGGAGAGGCGGATTCTATCTCTGTTTATCGCTTTTTGCCTTCACACATTCGCGGGGAGGGCTTCTTTTTGGCAGTCATGCGTAAGCCTGTAGGAAATGCTTCCGGTGATAGTGTTGCATTCAGTGGTGAATTGGCCGAAAACTCAGAGGGGAAAGAACGTAAACGCCAGAAAATACATCGTTCAGGTAAGAGTAAAGTGGAAAAGGCGACCTTTCCATCTTATGATGTGTGTAGGAATTGGTTAGCTGGCGCTGAGAAGTTTGTTTGGGAAGTGTCGTCCGATGTTGTCTCTGCAATTCCTGTAAAGTGGAGTGAGGTGGTGGATGTTTTGAAGAAGCATTTGACGGTGCTTCATGCCGGAGTGAGCGTAGCAGTGTTGAAGGGGCGGGATTGGGTGCCTCATCATTCGCTGGCAATGAGTTTGTGCCTGCATCCCTCAGCCTTTCCTCAAGTAGAAGTAACTTATGAAAATGCTATTGCTTATTTGCGTCATGAAGCTGTGGTGTTGGGTGATACTCTTCCTCGGGGATTTTTATTGTTGTCATATCGGGGAGTTCCTTTAGGGTTTGTCAAGAATGTAGGCAATCGGGCCAACAATCTTTATCCTCCAGAGTGGCGTATCCGTAGTGGGTATATGCCTGAGAGTCCAGTTGTGTTGTGATGATATGATAGGTATAAAAGAAAAGGAGCCATCTTCTCAGACGGCTCCTCCTACTTTGTTGGCATTATAGCCAACGGCAATCATCATATTAATAAAAACTATTTCTTGTGCTCTGTTCTTTTCTTGCTTTTGGGATGATTCATTTCCTTCAGCATTTCACGGTGGAAACGTAATTCTGCACCTTGTACATCAAATATTTTTTTGTATGACAGGACTTTGTGATAACGTGGAAGGTAACTTTTGTCCAATTCGTCAATTTGTACACGCAGTTGGGCTATTTCTTCCAGCATTCGTTGATATTCCTTTTCGGTCAATTCCTTGCCCCGTGCTTCTTTGCGCAGCTTCCATATTTGGCTGTTCAGCTGGTTCTTCTTTTCTTGACATTCATTGTAGATTGGGAAGAAAGCTGCAGCTTCTTCAGCCGTAAGTTTGGCTTGCTGGCTGATATAGTTCTGGTATCTCTGCTGGAATTCGTTTGGAGACAAGCATTCCTTCTTGTCTTTGGGATTTCCCATGGCCGAAATCATACAGATGGTGAATGCGGCCAATACCATTATTAATCTTTGTTTCATTATATTCCTTTTTTTTAGTGATTTCCAAATAATGGTTATTCAACCTCTGAGAGGTATTGATACAGCGTATAATTATCCATCATGGTATATTCGACCATGGTACAGAGCTCTTCGTCTGTCATCTGTTCAAAATCTCTAGATGCAAATTCCGATGCTGTAGCATTCTCCATGTCGTCACCGATGATAGCCGTTTGCTCTCCTAGTACAACTCGTACACACACAATCATACCTATGAACATGGCGGCAAGGTAGAGCAATGGCTTGATGCGTTGCCAAGGAGTGATACTTGGCTCGGGCTGTTCTTCCTCGAGGCTGCCCTTTTCTGGAAGTTGTGCCATCAAGTTGCGCGTAAAGTCTTCAAAATACCCTTCAGGTACTTTAAAGGGGGTTCCTTTACCACATTTTCTGATGATTTCTTGTTCTTCTTTCATATTTGGCATACGCTATCTTGTTCTTTTGACTATGAATTTATTATAAGGTTTAAAGATAGTCCTTTAAAAAATTACTTATTTTTGTTACTGCCAGATGATAGGATGCCTTTAGGGCGCCAACACTGGTGTCGAGAAGTTTCGACATATCGTCGTATTTCATCTCTTCAAAGTACTTCAAGTTGAAAACCATCCGTTGTTTGTCTGGAAGTGTTAGAATGGCTTCTCGGAGTAGTTTTTGTGCATCGTTCCCGTCAAACCATTCGTCTCCTTCCAGTTTGTCGGCCATGGCTCCTTCGGGAGAGTCTATATCTACCGTTTGTATGTTCCGTTCATGAGCCAGGAATGTCAATGTTTCGTTCAAGGCTATGCGGTAAAGCCATGTTGACAAGCGGGCTTCTCCCCGGAAGCTGTCCATATTGCTCCATGCCTTGATGAATGTATTCTGAAGCAGGTCATTGGCGTCCTCATGCGAGATAACCATGCGTCGTATCTGCCAATATAGCTGTTCGCTGTATTGGCGTACAACTTGTTCGAATGCCCGGTTTTGAGTGGCCGGACATCGTAGCTGTTCGATGAGGGTTGCTTCGTCGTTTGCTTTCATTATTCCTTCTCGTCGGATATCTGTAGTAAGACTGTTTTTGAGGCGTAAGGTTTAATTTACCGACCGTTTATTTGCTCAACTTTCGCATGTAGAGAAGTATCAGGAGTGTATTTTTAAGGAGTGTAGGAGGTAGGAGTGTAGGAGTGTAAACAATTGTTTCGACTATGCAAGCAGCACTATCGTCTACACTTCTAAGCGAAGCGTCACTTCTACACTCCTGAACTCCCGTAAGTTGAGCTTGCGAAAGTTGAATTGTTTTATTCCTTCAGGTTCTGTATCCCTGCTGTAGGAATGTTGATGCATAGATTCTCCTTGGCCAATATAGTGTTCGGGAAAATTTCTTTAGCTTCTTTCAGTAGGATGCCCTCATCTTCATAGCGGGCACTGAAATGTCCGATGACCAGTTGTCTGGCTTTTGCTTCCAATGCAAAGGATGCAGCTTGTTTGGTTGTTGTATGGAAGGTCTCTTTGGCTCGTACTTCATTGTCGCTGGCAAAGGTTGCTTCGTGAAACAGCAGATCTACGTCCTGCAAAAGACTGGTGTTCTCGGGCAGATAGATAGTGTCTGAACAATAGGCATATTTGCGTGGTGCTGCAGAAGGGATGGTCAGTCTGTCATGTGGGATAATGTCTCCATCGGGAGTGGTATAGTCTCCGCCGTTTTTTATCCTGTTCAGTTCATACGTAGGTATTTGGTAGAAGTCTATCATTTCGCGGATGATGTGGTCGGGTGTCTGCTTCTCGGCAAACAGGAATCCGCAACAGGATACCCGGTGTTTCAAAGGGATGGTGCTCACGGTGACGGAGCGGTCTTCATGAATGACCTCTGGCCCTTTTCCACTGAAGGGATGAAATTCTACGTCGAAGCTTATGCCATGACAAAAGAAGTCCAGCCACGGGCGCATCAGTGTCTCCAGTTCTTTGTGTGCATGGATGTGCAGTGTGGCTGTGCGTCCCAGCAGTGCGAATGTGGAGATGAGTCCGATAATTCCGAAACAGTGGTCGCCATGCAGGTGACTGATGAAGATATGGTTCAGCCGGCTGAACTTCAGTCGTGAACGGCGCAGTTGCATCTGTGCACCTTCTCCACAGTCAATCATGTACAGTTTCTCGCGGATATTCACCACTTGTGAAGTGGGGTAATGGCGTGTTGTTGGGAGTGCCGAACCGCAACCTAGTATGTGAACTTCAAACTTTTCCATGTTATATAATAAGGTTCAACTTTCGCAAGTAAAGGAGTTGCAGGAGTTCAGGAGTTACAGAAGTTCAGACGATAGTTACGACTATACTTTACATGGTTTTCTAGACTATTGTCTGAACTCCTGAGCGAAGCGAAAACTTCTGAACTTCTGAACTTCAGAAAGTTGAGCTTGCGAAACTTTAATAATAAGGTATAATTGTGTGAAAAAGGCCGATGAAAATTTCTCTTCTCATCGGCCTTTCCGTCTTATGTCAATTCTTTGTCAACTTGTAAACTAGTCAACTGAAAGAATTACTTGCCTTTTTCCAACTGCTCTTTCAAAGCAGCCAGAGCATCGATGTCACCGAGAGTAGTAGAAGCTGCCTGATTCTGGATTACGGGAGTATCCTCCTTGTCCTTCTTGTTGTTCTTCTTGGCAGCTGCCTTCTTCTCAGCCTTAGCTTCAGCCTTGGCTACATCTTCGAAAATGCGGCTGTGAGAGAGGATGATGCGCTTAGCTTCCTTGTTGAATTCAATCACCTTGAACTCCAACTTCTCTTCCAACTGAGCCTGTGAGCCATCTTCCTTCACGAGGTGCTTGGGAGTAGCGAAACCTTCTACACCGTAGGGCAGAGAGATAACGGCACCCTTGTCCAACATCTCGATGATGGTACCTTCGTGGATGGAGTCAACTGTGAACACAGTTTCGAATACATCCCAAGGATTCTCTTCCAACTGCTTGTGACCGAGGCTCAAGCGACGGTTGTCCTTGTCAATCTCCAATACCTGAACTTCGATGTCGGCACCAATCTGAGTAAATTCAGAAGGATGCTTAACCTTCTTGGTCCAAGAGAGGTCAGAGATGTGGATAAGACCGTCAACACCCTCTTCGATTTCAACGAATACACCGAAGTTAGTGAAGTTGCGAACTTTTGCAGTGTGCTTGCTTCCTACGGGATACTTCTCCTCGATAGCTTCCCATGGATCCTGCTTCAGCTGCTTGATACCGAGTGACATCTTACGCTCGTCGCGATCCAGAGTCAGGATAACAGCATCTACAGTGTCGCCCACCTTCATGAAATCCTGTGCGCTACGCAGGTGCTGGCTCCATGACATTTCAGATACGTGGATGAGACCTTCTACACCCGGAGCGATTTCGATGAATGCACCGTAGTCAGCCATAACCACTACCTTACCCTGTACCTTGTCACCAACGGCCAAGTTAGCATCCAGAGCATCCCAAGGATGCGGAGTCAGCTGCTTCAAGCCGAGAGCGATACGCTTCTTCTCATCATCGAAGTCGAGGATAACCACATTGATCTTCTGGTCGAGCTCAACCACTTCCTTCGGATCGCTTACGCGGCCCCAAGAGAGGTCAGTGATGTGAATCAAGCCGTCAACGCCACCCAAGTCGATGAATACACCGTATGAAGTGATGTTCTTGACAGTACCTTCCAGTACCTGTCCCTTTTCAAGTTTGCCGATGATTTCTTTCTTCTGCTGTTCGAGTTCAGCTTCGATAAGAGCCTTGTGAGATACCACAACGTTCTTGAATTCCTGATTGATTTTTACAATCTTGAACTCCATTGTCTTGTCAACGAATACGTCATAGTCGCGGATGGGCTTAACGTCAATCTGTGAACCGGGCAAGAATGCCTCGATACCGAATACGTCAACAATCATACCACCCTTAGTGCGGCACTTAACGTAACCCTTGATGATTTCTTCGTTCTCCAAAGCAGCGTTCACACGATCCCAAGAGCGTGCAGCACGTGCCTTCTTGTGAGAGAGGATCAGCTGACCCTTCTTGTCTTCCTGGTTCTCAATGTAC
>JAFXDL010000205.1 GCA_017516265.1 Bacteroidaceae bacterium | reverse complement strand
GGGTTTTGCAAGTTTATGTCTCTTTACTCGGGTTTCGACGTCTCTTCCTTCGGTTTCAGCACCACTCCCAGGTTTCGCTTGCCGTCCATCTTGATGGTTACGGGCTTTTCAAAGCGGACATGGCGCAGGAAGCGTGTTTCTTCCACGGCAGGCATGGCATCCAGGAAGGCTTGGTCGTACACACCATCGTTGCAATAGGCATTGATGGTGAAGTAGCCCACACCGAAAGATGTCAAGTTTTGGAAGAAGTGGGTACCTTGGCTGGGGTCAACACGATAGTTGGTCAATCCGGCTTCCACGATGACACGTGCGGCAGAGATATGTGGCCACTTTACGGGGATGCCCAGCCAAGTGTCGCTGCTTCCCCATCGGCCAGGTCCTACGAGTATGTAGTTCTTCCCCTCGTCGAGGAATCGGCGGTTCAGTTGTTCGATGTCGTAGGCAATCAGCTGGTTGTTGCTGGCTGAATACCCTTCGGTTTTGACATATATGACATCCTGGATGTCCGACACCACCCCGTGTCCCAATGAGTTGTACGAGCGCAGGATGGTCTCTTCGTCCTTCACCAGTGTGAGGTCTTCGTCCAACATCTCCTTGCTATCTACAATAGGGCGTATCTGCAACAGGTAGAAGGTGCCAGACTTGTCCGGATTCAGTTTGACGGCAAACTCAATCTCTACGGGTCGGCGCATGTCGTCTTGTCCATAGGTCTGCACCAGTTGCAGGATTTTTGCCAAGGGGAAAGCATCGTGTTGCAGGATGTTGGCAAAGGTGACCAGTTTGCGTCCGCCCGGCCAGATACCGTCGCGTATCACCATGTCGTAGGGGTCGTATGTCGATGCGATATGGTTGATAGAACCGTCTTTCTCCGCTTCTTTTACATGCAGTTTCAGGATGTTGAATCCGTCATCGATGGAAAAGTTGGCTCCTGCATTCTTCATGTCCAAGGCATAGAATTGGGTTTGTGTCTCGCGCAGGGCAATCTCCATTTCGCTTGTCTGCAGCACTTGGTGGGGATGATAGGGGCAAACCCTGAGGGTGAGTCCGCCATCGACAATGTATTTGCCCAATCCCAAGGCCAGACTGACCGTACCTTCTTCGGCCTTCTCGTCACCGATGGGGTAGTAGTTGAGCGAGCGTGCCACTCCGCTGATGTTGGGATAGAAACGGTCACCATATTGAGTGCCCACTACTTCTTGCAGGATGACGGCCATTTTTTCTTGGTCAATCACATTGCTGGTAGCTTGCATATAGGCTTTGCTATCGCGGTAATATACTGATGCATATACACCCTTGATGGCATCGCTGAGCATTCGCAGCATCTCATATTTGTCTTCCAGATAAGGAATCATGTAGGTGGAGTAGATACCGGCAAAGGGTTGGTAGTGCGAATCTTCAAGCAGACTGGACGAGCGGATGGCAATGGGGGATTTCACCACCTCGAAGAATGCAAAAAAATCTTCAACCAAACGGTCGGGCAACTTGGCTCGCAGGAAGTGGCGCAGGATGTCATCGTCGCTTGCATCGCTGAGGGCTATCTGGTAGAGGTTGTTCATGTCCATGAACTCGTCGAAGATGTCAGTACAGAGTACCACCGTTTTGGGTATCTGCACGCGGGCTTTCTCCAGCTCCTCAAACTCCTGATGGCGTTTCACCATGTTGTCAATGAATGCCAAGCCACGTCCTTTGCCTCCCAAAGAGCCGTCACCGATGCGTGCAAAGTTGGAGTATCGGTCAAACCTGTCGCGCTGGAAAACGGCTACCACACCCTGATTCTTCATCTTGCGGTACTTCACGATGGCCTCAAAGATGATTTGCCGGTGGGCATCTACGTCATCCAATGATTTCCAGGTAATCTGCTTGAGAAATTCGGCAACGGGAAACATGGCACGCGAATAGAGCCAACGGCTCACATGGTTTCGGCTGATGTGATACAGTAGCAATTCGTGGGGGATGGTGAAGATATTTTCCTGCAATTCTCTCAGGTTGTGTATGCGGACAACCTCTTCGCCCGTATGCGGATTGCGGAAGACAAAGTCGCCGAATCCGAAGTTGTCAGATACGGTTTCGCGCAAATCCACATCCATTTTCTTGGAGTTCTTGTCCACGAAGCTCACACCCAAGCGCAGGGCCTCCACCTTGTTTTCGCTTTCTGCCGATTGCAGAATCAGGGGGAGGTATTCGTCGCGTCGGCGAATCTCCTCTATCAGCCGGATGCCGGCATGCGGATCCACTTCGCCATTGCGGGGGAAGCGGGCATCGGTGATGACACCCAGCATGTTGTTGGCGTATTTGTCATACAGCATCATGGCCTCTTCGTAGCTTCGGGCGAGCACTATTTTGGGGCGTCCGCGCATACGCAGGGTACGTTGGTGGGCATTCAGTGCTTCGGTGGCAAACTCCTGACTCTGTCTGAGTACGAATTTATAAAGGTTGGGTAAAACGGAGGAATAGAAGCGGATGGAGTCTTCCACCAGCAATATCATCTGTACACCCACCTCCTTGATGTCGTGCTCAAGGTTCATCTTGTCCTCTATCAGTTTGATGATGGAGAGCAGCAGGTCGGTGTTTCCCAACCAGCAGAAGACGTATTCAAAGATACTGAGGTCTTCGTTCTGCATACGTTTGGTGATACCGTGTGAGAAGGGGGTCAGCACCACGATGGGGGTTTCCGTATGTGTCTGCTTGATGCTTCGGGCAATGTCGAAGGCATCGTTGTTGTCGGTACCCGGCATACAGATGACCAGGTCAAAGGTGGTGGTTTCCAATTTCTCTTGAGCCTCCTCCATGGTTGACACCTGGGTAAAGCGTGGCGGATAGCGGAGGCTGAGATTCATGTATTCGTTGAAAATCTTTTCGTCCACTCGTCCGTCATCCTCCAACATGAAGGCATCATACGGATTGGCAATGAGAAGCACATTGAAGATGCGTCGTGTCATCAGATTGGCAAACGATGTATCTTTGAAATACAGTTGGTTCAATTGATATTTGCTGAGCATATTCCTCCTTTTCTATAATTTATGTATGGGTGAGGGATTTTCTCCTCTTCGTTCTTCACTCTTCACTCATCAGAGGCTTCCCTTTGTCGAGGGCAGTTCGTAGTGGTAGATGTCTCGTCGGACGGCCATCTTCAGTGCACGTGCAAGAGCTTTGAAGACGCCCTCAATCTTGTGGTGCTCGTTTTCTCCTTCCGCCTTGATGTTCAGGTTCATGCGGGCAGCATCGCTCAGCGATTTGAAGAAGTGGAGAAACATTTCGGTGGGCATTTCACCAATCTTTTCGCGTTTGAACTCGGCATCCCACACCAGCCATGCACGTCCGCCGAAGTCCAGTGCCACCTGGCAGAGGCAATCGTCCATCGGGAGGGTGTATCCGTAGCGTTCGATGCCACGTTTGTTGCCCAGTGCCTTGTAGATGCATTCGCCCAAGGCGATGGCCGTATCTTCGATGGTGTGGTGCTCGTCCACGTGCAGGTCGCCCTTCACGCGGATGTCCAGATTCATGCCTCCGTGCTTGCCAATCTGCTCCAGCATGTGGTCAAAGAATCCCAAGCCGGTGCTGATGTTGCACGTGCCGTTTCCGTCGAGGTCGAGGCTCACATAGATGTCCGTCTCTTTGGTGGTACGGCGCACTTCAGCCGTGCGTTCACCGGCGAAAAGAAACTCTGTCACCTTGTCCCAATCCGTAGTGGCCAGGGCACAATAGGGGAGAAGTGCTTCGGGCAGTGCCTCCGTGGTGTCCTGCAGATAGATGGCGCGGCATCCCAGGTTCTTGGCCAGCTCCACATCGGTTGTCCGGTCGCCTATGACAAAGCAGGCGGGAAGGTCATATCCGCCATCCATGTATGCGGTCAGCAATCCGGTGCGTGGCTTGCGTGTGGGGGCATTGTCGGCGGGAAAACTTCGGTCGATGAGCACGTCGTCAAACGTCACCCCTTCGCCTTCCAGGGTGCGCATCATCAGGTTGTGTGCGGGCCAGAAGGTTTCTTCGGGGAAGGCATCGGTGCCCAATCCGTCCTGATTGCTCACCATGACAAATTCATAATCCAGATTTGCGCGGATGAATCCCAGGTTCTTGATTACCTTGGGAACAAACTCCAGTTTCTCAAACGAGTCAATCTGTTCGTCGGCCGGCTCCTTGATGATGGTGCCGTCTCTATCGATAAATAATGCTTTTTTCATTCCTATTTGATATGTTATTTTTTTCTTCCGTCGGAGAAAAAGTTTTCCCAACGGGGGAGATTTTTTTTGAACTTTAAACTTAGGGTGTCGAATTTTATGTACCTTGCTTTACGTGAGTTTGATATAAAGAGCGGAGTAACTACCACTCCTCCCCTAAGTTAGGGGAGGTGGCCTTTAGGCCGGAGGAGTGTGTGAAAATGAAGACTTTATAGACACACGCCCTC
>JAFXDL010000204.1 GCA_017516265.1 Bacteroidaceae bacterium | reverse complement strand
ATAGGTGCAAATATACAACTAAAATCAAGCTTCAGCAATGTAAGGTGGATTTTTATTTTATATTTTGATGAGTTTTGTTGGAATATGAATACAAAAAATATGAAAGAAGTTCGTTTTTTTCATCATTTTCCCTTACCTTTGCCCAAAACTATTAACTAAAACCCAAAAAGGAACATGAAAAAACTGTTGATTGCATCTCTTATGGCGATTTGCGCCATGCCTACAATGGCCCAAAACGCTGATGGCGTAGATACGGTGTTCACCGCTACGTCGAATCCGTTTGTAAAATACAAGCATCTGGGCGACCCAGCCGCTTTGGTGGACGGCGACCGCCTGTATGTGTATGCCGGACATGACCAGTGTCCGCCCAACCGCGAACATTATGACCTGCGCGAATGGTGTATCCTTTCGACCACAGACATGAAGACGTGGACGGAGCACTCGTACAAACTGAAAGCTACAGACTTCCCTTGGGCACGTGGCGAGGCATGGGCTAGCCAATGCATCAAGCACAACGGGAAATATTATTGGTACGTAACGGCTGAGCACAAAAGCATACATGGAAAGGCATTGGGTGTAGCGGTGAGCGACTCGCCTACAGGCCCTTTCAAAGCTGTAGAAAAGCCATTGGTGACCAACGACATGACCACCCGATGGACACGCATCAGCTGGGATGACATCGACCCTACGGTGATGGTGGACGATGATGGCACGGGCTATATCTTCTGGGGAAACACACAACTCTACTATGCCCGTCTGAAACCAAATATGGTAGAGTTGGATAGTGAGGTGATGACTATCGACATACCGGGCATCCACCAACCGTCGCTCCCGGCAGAAAAACAGGAGGCTCTGATGAAGTTGAACAAGCAGGCGGACAAACAGGTGCACAAGGATTATGACTTCTTTACCGAAGCACCATGGATTCACAAGCACAAGGGATGGTACTACCTGACCTTCTCCGTCGGTTTCCCTGAAAAGACGGCTTATGCCATGAGCAAAAGCATCAACGGCCCGTGGGAATACAAGGGTATTTTGAATGAAATAGCCGGCAATTGCAATACCAACCACCATGCCATCGTGAAGTTCAAGGGTGACTGGTACTTCATTTACCACAACGGAGGTATCAACACGGCCGGAAGCAGTTTCCGCCGCTCGGTATGTATTGACCGTCTCTATTACAAGAAGAACGGGGAACTGAAGCGAGTACAAATGACGAGTGAGGGCATCTGGTAAAATTCCTCACCTATTCCCAACACTCCAAATCTTTTTCAATGTCGGGCATCATGTGACGATGAAACTCCGGCTCTTTACCTTCGCGCTTTTGGGCTATATAGTTGCGCAAAAGCGCGAAAACTTTACCCGAAAGCAAGAGGATAGCAACGAGATTGACCAGTGTCATCAATCCCATCATAATGTCCACCATGCTCCATGCCGTTTGCAAAGAGACAAGTGCACCGAGCATCACCGTACCACCCGTAATGATGCGGAAAAGTTGTACAGCGTATGGACGCGAAGTGACAAAGCGGATGTTCGTCTCACCATAGAAATAGTTGGCAATGATGGTGCTATAGGCAAACAGAAAGATGGCTACCGTAATAAAGTACCGGCCGACAATACCAATCTGGCTCTCTACGGCCAAGGAGGTCAACAAGATACCATCGGCACCACTGGTGTATTGTCCCGAAATAAGGATGATGAAGGCTGTGCATGTACAGATGACCAAGGTATCAACGAAGACACCGAGAGCCTGTACCAATCCTTGCTTCACGGGATGCGACGTGTCGGCTATGGCTGCCGCATTCGGAGCCGAACCTTCACCCGCTTCATTACTGAAAAGTCCGCGCTTGACACCCTGCATGATGGCCACGCCCACTGTACCGCCGACCACCTGTTCGAAGCCGAATGCACTCTTGAAAATCAAAGCAATGACCGACGGAAGTACAAAGATATTGGTGAGCACAATATACAAGGCCAACAGGAAGTACCCCACCGCCATGAAGGGAAC
This sequence comes from Bacteroidaceae bacterium, assembly GCA_017516265.1. Taxonomy (GTDB): domain Bacteria; phylum Bacteroidota; class Bacteroidia; order Bacteroidales; family Bacteroidaceae; genus Phocaeicola_A. The sequence continues at coordinate 25,230 of JAFXDL010000204.1, read as the reverse complement.
CACCATGCTGGAGAAGCGCGAGATACGCTGAATACCACCGAAGATAATGACCAACGTGGCTAACGTTAGCACTATGCCTACCCACAACTTATCCACCCCCATTGCATTGGAAAGTGCATCACACAAGGTGTTGCTCTGCACCACCTGATTGGCCATGCCGAAAGTGATGGTGATAAGGATGGCAAACAACACTCCCATCCACCGGCGCTTCAAGCCTGTCTGCATATAGTAGGCCGGACCTCCATAGAAGGAGTCAATGCCTTTCTTCTTGTACAATTGTGCCAAAGTAGCCTCCACAAAAGCCGTGGCAGCACCGAAAAGCGCCATCACCCACATCCAGAAGACGGCTCCCGGTCCTCCCACAAAAATGGCCGATGCCACACCCGCCAGGTTGCCCGTGCCCACACGGCTCGACAAAGAGACAGCAAAGGCTCCGAACGAACCGATACGACGTGTTCCTTTCTCGTTTGAAGCAACCTGTTTACGATCGCGTCCCAACATCACACGCCACATATCCTTCAACATGCGGAATTGGACACCCTGCAAACGGAGAGTAAAATAGAGGGCACAAAAAACCAACAGTACTATCACCACGTATGTCCACAAATAATCGTTGGCAACATTCAGCACATCCAGCACACAGGTTGCAGAAAGAAGTTCCATATCAAATCAGAGTTCAAGTGAGTTCTATAAATTCACACAATTCATTAACAATCTGCAAACATACAACAAAAAAAACTCTTTTCCACATCGGAGAAGAGTTTTTTTGTTGTTTTAAATTATATATTCAGCTTTCACATGTAATCAATACAGGTCATTTTACTTGCGAAGCTTAAATTAAACAAGTATTATCGGCTCATTATTCCACATACAGTACCAATCCCTTGAGGTACTCTCCTTCGGGGTGATAGATGTTTACGGGATGGTCGGCCGGTTGGGTCAACTGATGCAGGATGCGTACACTGCGTCCGCTCATGGCGGCAGCGGTGAATACGGCCGTGCGGAAGTTTTCCTTTGTCACCACTTGTGAGCAAGAGAAGGTGAAGAGGATGCCACCGGGTTTGATTTTCTCGAATGCCTTGGCATTGAGTTTGCGATACCCCTGAAGAGCGTTGCGCAAGGCATCCTTGTGCTTGGCAAAGGCGGGTGGGTCAAGAATGATGAGGTCGTACTGGTCGCCCATGCGATCAAGATACTTGAAGGCATCTTCGGCGTATGCCGTATGGCGAGGGTCGCCAGGGAAGTTAAGTTCTACATTCTTGTTTGTCAAGTCAATGGCCTTGGCCGAGCTATCCACCGAATGTACCAGTTTGGCGCCACCACGCATGGCGTAGAAGGAGAAACCGCCCGTATAGCAAAACATGTTGAGGACGGAGCGGTCCTTAGAGTATCTTTCCAACAGAGCACGGTTCTCGCGCTGGTCAACGAAGAAGCCCGTCTTCTGCCCTTTGAGCCAATCGACATGGAAGTTGAGGCCATTCTCCATCGCCACATTATCAGCACTTCCACCGAGGATGAAACCATTTTCCTGTCCGAGGTCGGCCTTGAAGGGAAGTGTTGTTTCTGACTTGTAATAGATGTTTTCCACCACCCCTTTCATCACATCAGCCAAGGCACGGGCAACCTCGTGGCGATAGACGTGCATACCTACGGAGTGTGCCTGCACTACGGCCGTACGGCCATAGACATCGATGACAAGGCCGGGCAGATTGTCACCCTCGCCATGCACCAGTCGGTAAGTGTTGTTCTTCGGATTTCCGGCCACACCGATGGCACGACGCATGTCGTAGGCTATGGCCAGGCGACGGTGCCAGAAGGCCTCGTCAATGGGCTCGTCCACAAAGGAGAGCACGCGCACGGCAATGCTTCCTATCTGATAATGTCCGATAGCAATAAACTGGCGGTCAGCGGTAAGCACACGCACCACTTCACCCTCCTCGGGGTCGCCTTCAATATGATGGATGGCACCCGAAAATACCCACGGGTGAAAACGCTTGAGGGATTCCTCTTTTCCTTTTTTTAAATATACTGTGTTCATAATTACTTTTTTCTTCTTAGGAGTGTAGGAGGTAGAAGTGTAGGAGTGCAGACGATAGTTTTGACCATGAATACCACATGCAAGCAGCACTATTGTCTACACTCCTAAGCGAAGCGTCACTCCTGCCTCCTGCCTTCTAAAATATCTCCTTAATTACTTTTCACTTCCTCCTCCACCAGTGCAGGGATGACTTCGTAGTCGCCCGATGCCTTCAATTCTTCGATGCGGTCATAAATCTTCAGGCAAGCCCAAGCGTCAATGGCGGCATAGGCCTTCTGGGCATCGTTCAGCACATCGGCCTCCCAATTGGTGAGACGCTGGCGCTTGGAGATTTTCTGGCCGAAAAGGTTGGCATAAATCTTCTGAAGGCTCATGTCACGAATACCTACCTGACCGACAAGGTTCTGCAAATCGATGAAATTGTTGCTCGCAAACTCTCCCAGGCGATGGAGCATGTGAATGTCATCCTTCAGCGAAAGCCCCACCTTCACAAGGGTCGGATGACTGAGCAGACGCACCACGGGCGGACACATGCCTATCATGTTGAGGCGGAAGAGGAAACAGGTGTCGTAAGTGGAAACCTGCAACAGGGCCACCTGATTCATAACGCCACGCTTGAAGGAGGGGCGTGTCTCGGTATCGAGGCCCACCATGGATTGTGTCAACAGGAAGTTGACGGCCTTCTCAGCTTCCAACTCCGTCTGTATCACAATGATGCGGCCATCGAAGGTCACCACCTTCATCTCCGCCACTTCGGCTTTTTCTATTTTTTCTTTTATGTATATCATTCTTACAATTGATTCTTCAGCTACCCTTAACCCAAGGCTGAGCCAGCTTCATCCCAAGGGTAAGGGAACCTTATCCCAAGGCTAACGTTTTTTTAATCTTCGTCTTCCTCCTCATCATCTTGTTCGGGATTGAACTTCACCGAATGGAGTGCACGCATGGTGTTCACCAATGTCTGTCCCCAATAGAGTGAGAAATTTTCGCGACAAAGGGCAAGGGAGTCGTGCATCGTCTCGTCAAAACCCAGTTGGAAGACACTGATGAAATTCTTCACATCCTGATAAATGTCTGCCAAATCTTCAGAAATAAGGCGTGTGATGGGCGTGTCGCTATAGCGCATGTCCTGCATGAACACTTCCAGATAGTCGTCCTTATCGCCCATGAGAGCTGCAAGAGAATAACGGAGCACCTCGTAATCATCTTCTGTAACAAATGTTTCCGGCTCGGAATCGCTCACCATCTCACACTCGGGAAGCATGGAAGCTTTGATGTAGAGTAAAGGCAATATTTTAAGGATCGTATCTACAAAATCCTTACGATGGAGCGACTCGGCACGCTCCAGATAGGCACAATATTCTGCCGCTACGGTAACAAACTCCACCGTATTCCGACTGAAGATGATTTGTTCTCTATTTTCCATGAAATAATAAATTTGGGCGCAAAGTTAACTAAAAAAAGATATTAAAAAGGAGAATAATCCCAAAATTCGTATTAAATTTGCAACCGAATAGAGAATCTTCACACGAATGGCAAAGAAAACAAAAGAAAAAGGGACTCCGAAAACAGCTTTGAAAACCTCAGAAAAGGAGGGAAAGAAGGACAATGTTTTCAAAAATATATTCAGTACGATAAAGAACGAAATCGGGCAATTCATCGTCGGCCTTGTGTTGGCGCTGGTGGCATTCTATATGCTGATAGCCTTCATTTCATTCTTCACCACCGGTGCGGCCGACCAAAGCATCTTGGAAAACACCGCCACCGAAAACATGGGCGTAGGCAACAACATACAGAACTCCACGGGAGCCTTGGGAGCCCAGCTGGCCAATTATCTGATAAACGGTTGCTTCGGTATTGCAGCCTTCTTCATCGTCATCTTCATGGGGGTGGCTGGCATGAAGCTGATGCGTGCCTATCGGGTGAACCTGACGAAGTGGTTCATCAGTTGTTCACTCCTGCTCATCTGGTTTTCCATTGCACTGGGTTTCCTGTGTGGCGCATCCTTCGCCGATAGCCACATCATCCCCGGCGGTATGCACGGTTACAATGTGAGCAACTGGATATGTTCGCAGATTGGTGCACCGGGCATGGGGCTCCTCCTGCTGGTAACGGCCATCCTGTTTGCCATCTACCTGAGCCGCGAGACCATCAACCTCATCCGCAAGATGTTGCATCCGAACATCCCGCTGGACAAGCTGAAACGATATAAGAATTTCTCCCCTACGGAAGAAAAAGTTTTCTCTGACGAGGGAGAAATTTCGGAAGGGGAAACTACCCCTGAACAGGAGGGCGGAAGCACGGTGATTGACCTTGACCTCGCCGATACACCTGCGGACAATCTGCCTTTGACCATCGACCAGCCACTCACCAGCGAGGAGCAGGAAGAAAAGGACGAATCTCCAGCCCTAGAAGAGGAAATCGAAATGATAGTGGAAACCTCTGAAAAGGAAGAGGCGGAGAAGACGGACACCGAAGAGAAGCCCATGGAAATGGAGGTGGACGTGCCCGAAGACGAGGAGAAAGGGGAAGAGATGGAGCCATACAATCCGAAACTCGACCTGGAGAACTACCGCTACCCCACCCTCGACCTGCTGAAGAAGTATGAGAACAACACCCCGTCGGTGAACCCCGAGGAGCTGAACGCCAACAAGAACCGCATCATCGAGGTGCTTCGCAACTTTGGTGTAGAGATAGCCTCCATCAAAGCCACCGTAGGCCCCACCATCACCCTCTACGAAATAACTCCCGCACCGGGTGTGCGCATCGCCAAGATACGCAACTTGGAGAACGATATCGCCCTGAGCCTTGCCGCACTGGGTATCCGTATCATTGCCCCCATACCGGGCAAAGGAACCATCGGTATCGAGGTGCCTAATGCCAACAAGCGCATCGTCTCCATGGAGTCAATCCTGACAAGCAAGAAGTATCAGGAGAGCGATATGGAATTGCCCGTAGCCGTGGGAAAGACCATCAGCAACGAAGTCTATATGTTCGACCTCGCCAAGGCACCTCACCTCTTAGTGGCCGGTGCCACGGGTATGGGTAAGTCCGTCGGACTGAATGCCATCGTCACCTCTCTGCTATACAAGAAACACCCGGCCGAGTTGAAATTCGTCATCATCGACCCGAAGAAGGTGGAATTCAGCATCTATGCCCCCATCGAAAACCACTTCCTGGCCAAATTGCCCGATAGCGGTGACGCCATCATCACGGATGTGGACAAGGTGGTACAGACATTGAACTCACTCTGCGTGGAGATGGACACCCGATACGACCTGCTGAAGAGTGCCGGTGCACGAAACATCATCGAGTACAACGGCAAGTTCATAGCCAGAAGACTGAACCCCGAAAAGGGCCACAAATACCTGCCTTACATCGTGGTGATTGTCGATGAGTTCGGAGACCTCATCATGACGGCCGGACGCGAAGTGGAGCTGCCCATCGCCCGCATCGCCCAGTTGGCACGTGCCGTAGGTATCCACATGATTATCGCCACACAACGTCCGACGACAAACATCATCACGGGTACCATCAAGGCCAACTTCCCCGCACGCATGGCCTTCCGTACCTCATCAATGATTGACTCGCGCACCATCCTTGACCGTCCGGGTGCCAACCAGCTCATCGGCAAGGGAGACATGCTCTATCTGCAAGGGCAAGACCCAGTGCGCGTACAATGTGCATTGGTTGACACACCCGAGGTGGAGAATATCGTGAGCCACATTGCTGTACAACAGAGTTACCTGAGTGCCTTCGAACTCCCCGAACCACCCATGGAAGCAGGTGACGGAGGCGGAGCTGCTGATGTGGACATGAACAAGTTGGACCCCATGCTGAAGGAAGCTGCACAACTCATCATCACCCACCAACAGGGAAGTACCTCGCTCATCCAACGCAAGTTCTCCATCGGATACAACCGTGCAGGACGCATCATGGATCAACTTGAGCGCATCGGTGTGGTAGGCCCTGCACAAGGAAGCAAACCGCGCGACGTTTTGGTACAGACGGGGGTAGAACTTGACATGATACTCAGCAATTTGTAATTCATTCCTAAGAAAACAAGAAAGCTAATGAACAGAATCATTTATATACTGACCACCTTCTTCTTGCTAGCCTTGCCCATGATGGCACAAAAGGAAGCCGAAGCCAAAGCGGTGCTGGAAAAGACAACGAAAGCCTTCAAGCAGGCAAACGGCATAGAGGCCGACTTCACCCTGACACCCTACCAACGCGGTGTGGCACAAGGGGAAATGAAAGGGAGCATCCAACTGATGGACGAAAACTTCCGCCTGACAACCCCTCAAATGGTGACATGGTTCAACGGGAAGACCCAATGGACATATCTGCCCACCAACGAAGAGGTGAACGTGAGCAACCCCACCCGTGAAGAACTGGAGAGCATCAATCCCCTCGCCTTCCTTACATTATATAAAGAGGGATACGCCTGCCAACTGGGAAGCAAAACCAACTATCAGGGCAAAAACATCACGGAGGTGAAACTGACAGCTGAAGAGTTCAACAAGCAATGGAGCAACTTGACGCTCTATATCGACCGTACCACCCACCTGCCCCTCTATATCAAACTGAAAGAGGCCGGAAAGGATTACCACGAAATCACCATCAGCAACTACCGGCAAGGGATGGGATGGAAGAAGAGCCATTTCACTTTCGACCCCAAACAATATCCCGATGCAGAGGTTATAGACTTGAGGTAAAGCCCCCCAAAACATAGGAAACTATAGAAACTATAGATACTATAGAAACTATAGATACTATAGCCACTATAAAAAAATATAATTATAAACCCATAAAACCAAGGACTACCCACTCCCCTCCTTTGGGAGGGACAAGGGAGGAAAGTCCCCTTAATTTGTGATTATGACAGAAAGAGTTAGATGCCTGATTATAGGCTCAGGCCCTGCCGGATACACGGCGGCCATTTACACCGGACGCGCCAACCTCAATCCGGTGTTGTACGAGGGTATTCAACCCGGTGGCCAGTTGACAATCACCACCGAAGTAGAAAACTTTCCCGGCTACCCCGAAGGCATCGGAGGTACCGAATTGATGGATGACCTGCGCAAGCAAGCCGAACGCTTCGGGGTTGATATCCGTTCGGGCATAGCCACCAAGGCCGACTTGAGCCAAGCCCCCTACAAAATCACTATCGATGACGAAAAGATCATCGAAGCCGACACGGTAATCATCTCTACCGGTGCTACGGCTAAATATTTGGGCCTTGAGGACGAGCAGAAATATGCCGGCATGGGTGTAAGTGCCTGTGCCACATGCGACGGATTCTTCTATCGCAAAAAGGTTGTAGCCATGGTAGGTGGTGGCGACACCGCTTGCGAAGAGGCCATCTACTTGGCCGGTTTGGCAAGCAAAGTCTATCTCATCGTACGCAAGCCCTACCTCCGCGCCAGTCAGATTATGCAAGAGCGCGTGCTGAGCAACCCGAAGATTGAAGTTCTCTTCGAACACAACACCGTAGGACTCTTCGGAGAAAATGGTGTCGAGGGTGCCCACGTAGTGAAGCGCATGGGCGAAGCTGACGAAGAGCGCTACGACATCGCCATCGACGGTTTCTTCCTCGCCATCGGCCACAAGCCCAACTCTGACATCTTCAAAGAATGGATTGATACCGACGAGGTGGGATACATCATCACCGAAGGAGCAACACCGCGCACAAAAGTACCCGGAGTATTTGCCGCAGGCGATGTGGCCGACCCCCACTATCGCCAAGCTATCACCGCCGCCGCTAGCGGATGCAAAGCCGCCATCGAGGCCGAACGATACCTTTCGGAGCATAATTTATAAAAAAAGAGCCACAAGAACTTTGCCATTCAAAAAAAAAGCAGTAATTTTGCGGCCGATTTAGTCCGTGGAGGTTCGAAGAAGCGGTGCGAGAGAAGCATCCACCTTGCGGAAAAACCCGTTTAATATAATATAATAATGTACGTAATCGTAGAAATTAACGGTCAGCAGTTCAAGGCTGAGGAGGGCAAGAAGCTCTTCGTTCACCACATTCAGGGTGCCGAAGCCGGTGCAACTGTTGAGTTTGAGAAAGTGTTGTTGGTTGACAACAATGGTGCAATCACCGTAGGTGCTCCCGTAGTGGAAGGCGCAAAGGTTGTTTGCGAAGTGAAAACAAGCTTGGTAAAGGGCGATAAGGTTCTCGTATTCCACAAGAAGAGAAGAAAAGGTTATCGCAAGTTGAACGGTCACCGTCAGCAGTTCACCGAGTTGACAATCAAACAAGTTATTGCTTAAACCCTTAAAATTTTAGAAGAAATGGCACATAAAAAAGGTGTAGGTAGTTCTAAGAACGGACGTGAATCGGCAAGTCAAAGACTTGGCGTGAAGATTTGGGGTGGACAGAAGTGCAAGGCTGGTAACATCATTGTACGTCAGAGAGGTACAGTTCACAATCCTGGTGAAAACATCGGTATGGGTAGCGACCACACTCTGTACGCATTGGTTGATGGTACAGTATGCTTCAAGAAGGGTCGCAAGGACAGAAGCTACGTTTCTGTAATTCCTGCTGCCGAGGCATAAACCGCCCGACAAAACCAAAAACAGAAAGGTTTTAAAAGTTATTGATGATAAGCAAGGGATGCACCATTCATTTGATGGGTGTATCCCTTCTTTCTTTTTAGAGGAAAGGACAATCCTGCTATAACCTACAAGTGCAAATGTCATGCGGATGACAACCAACTTTTGGCTTGCACCTAGCTTATTACTAATATGAGCTTCAAATCTTGAACTTTGAACCTTGAACCTTGAACTTTGAACTTTGAACCTTAAACCTTAAACTTTGAACCTTAAACTTTGAACCTTAAACCTCACACAATCCCCCACGGAAGATCGTGAATACGTTCAGCCTCATAGCCACCTTCGAGGAATCCGTTGATAATATTGTCACGCGCCGAAGCATTTTGAAAAGCATGAAGTTCAAAGACAGGAAGCACCGAGAGCAAGTGCTCCATCAAAGCCGCCTGCACTGCTTCATACTCCACCCATGCCTTATGATGAGTAAAACAATAGAGTTGCAGAGGCAAGCCATTATCTGTAGCGGGCAAAGTTCGCACCATCAATAGCAGTTCGGCATTCACTGCCTCATGCCGCCTCAGATACAAAGTCAGATAGGCACGCAGCAATCCGGCATTCGTACGGATGCTTCCGTCAACAAGTCCCTCGGGATTATGCACATCTGCCTCCTTGCCTTGAGCCTCTTGTCGTTGTTTGGCAATGATAAAGGCAGAAAGGTCGGAGTCGAAATCCTTCATCCGCTCCAGGAATCCAGCCGTACAGGGGCGTATATAATCTGTCATCAATGTCACTCCACAAGTAATTCTTCGTCCACCAGAGTACTGCATCCCGCGCCAGTTGATGAACGATTCAGAAATGAGCGCATAGGGCGGCACAGTGACGATGGTATTGTCCCAATTGCGTACTTTCACAATGGTGAGCGACACATCCATCACCTCTCCATTCACTTGATTGGAGGGCATCTCTATCCAGTCACCCAGGTGAATCATGTCGTTTTCAGCCAATAATACTCCCGCCACAAATCCGAGAATGGAATCTTTGAACACCAGCATCAGCACCGCTGCAAAAGCTCCTAACCCTGTAATAAGCGTCAAGGGAGAACGACCTATCAGGATAGAAACCACCACGATGCACCCGATAAAAGCCACCAATACCTGCAAAATCTGCACCATCCCCTTCAGCGGACGGTCGTGCATGGCACTCTTCGATAGCCATGCAGCCCCCAACGAACGAAGCACCCCGTTGACGGCCACCACTACAGCCACCACAAGCCACACCCATACAGCATGTTGCAACAGTATCTGCCACCAGTGTCCGTCAGTCATCACCAAAGGCAAAGCCACAGAAACAACCAAAGGCACAGCCACCATCAACACACGCCGAAGCACCTCAGTCCGAAACGTCTGCCACAAGCGGAAACTCTGACTTTTACCCTTCATCATGCCACCATCCTTCCCACCACAACGACCAACAATATCAGCACCACAACGAAGAGCACCAACCACACCTTCACCTCCAACTTTCCCCGGCGGGCACGTGCCGCTTTGTTTTCCAATTCTGTCAAGTCCATACGCATTCTTTCTTTTCTTTTAGCAACAAACGGAGAGAAAGATGGTTCAAGATGATGCCATTCAAGCTTTTTTGCGTATCTTCGCTGCAAAAAAAAAGAAGCTATAGAAAACAATGGATTTTATAGTCTTTATAGCTACTATAGTCTTTATAGTTACTATAGCTGCTATAGCTTATTAAAGACAATCACAGAAACTTAACCGCTCAATGAAAAGAATTTCATTATCAACACTCATGATGCTGGCAGCCTTACTGCTGGGCGCTTGCACCTCTTCACCAACCACAGGTTATATCCCTGTTAGTGGCAATGGTACTATCTACTACGAAGAGATGGGCAACGGCCCTGCCGTCATCCTCCTGCACGGCCATTCGCTCGACACCCGCATGTGGGACGCCCAATTTGCAGCTTTTGCAAAGCAGTACCGCACTGTCCGTCTCGATTTCCGCGGATACGGACATTCGTCAACCCAACGTGAGGACTTCCAGCACACCCACGCTGACGATGTACTGACCGTAATGGACTCGCTCCATATTGACCGTGCCCACGTCATAGGACTCTCCATGGGTGCCTTCGTAGCTGGTGACATGCTAGCCATCTTCCCCCACCGCCTGCTCAGTTGCACCCTGGTGAGCGGAGGCATACGTAACAGCCCTGGCCCCAGTGAACCGATGGGCGAAGCCGAAAGCCGGCAACGCGACGAAGAGATTGCCGCACTGAAGCAAAAGGGCATCGACGCTTACAAGCGCGAGTGGCACGATATACTGATGTCCTCCGGCGGCTCACAGCGCGAACGTATGCGCCAACCCTTATGGCAGATGGTAAACGACTGGAGTGCCTGGCAACCACTGCACAAGGAAGTGCGACTTTTCTACGGCAAGGAGGCTTGGCAAGCTCTGCGCGAACGAGGCACCACAGACGTCCCTACCCTCATCGTCCGTGGCGAGAACGAGGTGAAGGACCGCAACGGACGCCCCCGCGAAATGAACTACCTCAGCCGTGCCCGCTTCGAGATTATCCCCGACTGCGGACACATGCTCAACATGGAGCGCCCCGAGGAGTTCAATGCCTTGCTTCTTGACTTCATTGGCGGCATTTAGCTTACATTCTGTCAATCCAAGAAGCCCCAAAAAGAAAGAAAAACTGAATAAATATGCAAAAACAGCGGCCACGACTGTATAAATATACAAGAACAGCCGCTGTTTTTGCGTTTTTCAGCCTCTCTTTTTCTTCGATTCCGCACATTCTACACGCCCAAAAAGGGGAGAAAAAGAGAGTGAACAGACAGTCTGTCGGAGGAGAACAGCTATCCGTCTGCTGACAAACAGCTATCCGAGTACTATACGGACAGCTGTCCATCACGTGTCCGACAGTTGTTTGACCCGTGTCCGACAGCTGTCGGACTACTGACAGAATCTTTTTTGACCCTGTTCGCCCCGCCACCAAGTGCTATACATCCCGTTCCGAATGTGTAGAATTAGCGTTTTTCGGGTGTTCCGATTCGCACATTTAACTGTAGTTCAACACTCTACATCAGATTCAGGTGTTAAAAATCCCGTATTTCCGTCCAACTTCTCTTTTGAACAGAAATACGGGATTCTCGCAACGCAAATATACAATTTGACATTTTGTCAGATTTACGTCCTTCCGCGTTTGAAACGCGGAAGTCATGAGCCATGAGCATCAGTGATGCGCTCCATACGTATCATGATGCGCATTGCAAACGCGAGGCTCGGGAGAAGGTATAGTCAAAAATCCGTGCCTAAAAAACAAATGGCTTCATTTTGACTTTACCCTCGACAGGGTATAAGCACTGAGCATCCGTACCTAAAAGACGACCCAATCTTCTTTTTGCTTGGTTTTCCATGAAAATAGAGGGGTAAATTAACATAAAAAGTACGAAAATCTTGGAAATTGTTTACTGATTAGTTATCTTTGCAGCATCCATTAACAAACAATCATGTCGGGAGAAAGAAAATATGTAAGGCAAGTGGTGGCATACGCCAATTACTTCAAGGACTTCAAGAAGACCTTGAGGAAAGAGACCTTGCAAAAGGTGTATCAAGTCTTCATCTACATCATGACGCAGGAACAAGTCCCTGTGAAATTCTTAAAAGCCATAACGGGTGTTACTGGTCTATACGAAATCAGAGTGGAAGAGGGCGGAAACATTTATCGCATATTTTGTTGTATGGATGATGGCCGTCTGGTCATTCTTTTCAACGGTATCCAAAAGAAGAGCCAAAAGACTCCACCCGAAGAGATTGAACGTGCCAAAAGAATTATGAATGAATATTTTGCAGAAAAAGAAAGGAGAATCAACAATGAATAAGGATGAATTGAAAACCATGGGATGTGTCCCCATCGAGGAACTGATAACCGAAGATTTCGGAGCCTTGGGAACGGAAGAGCGCAACGCATTTGAGGCAAGTTGTGAAGCCTTCATCATTGGCGAACAACTGAAGAATGAACGTCTGAAGGCTGGTATGACCCAGGAACAGCTTGCGGCCAAAATCGGAACAAAAAAGAGCTACATCTCCCGCATCGAAAACGGGCATACAGATATACAATTGTCCACCCTATTCAGAATCTTCCAAGGATTGGGACGAAAGGTGAGTTTCACACTCGTATGAAAAGAATCCGCGCCATCCGCTTTATCTGATTTTCAGATGCGGATGACGCGGATTCTTCTTTTAATCGCGGTTATCGTGCTATAGAGGCTCGGAACTTGACCTCCGCATTGAATGCGGAGGGACGGGGTTTCCTGCAACGCCAAACGCCCCGCCGCACAGAACCGCATACACTGGTTCTGCACGGCGGGGCGCTTGGCTCGCACGCGCGTACTTATTTAAATTATATAGGATATGCTTGCAAACAAACTATCCGAGATATGCAAATTTCGAATCACTTTTCTTTCTCGTTATCGGTAAATAATCGGATGTGCAGCCCCCGACAGAGACATACGGGCGCAAAAATAGGAAAAAAATGGAGAATAGAAAACAAAAGTCACCTCTTTTTATTACCTTTGCACACAATTTCGAAAAAACAATCAAAAGGACAAAAGATATGCTTACTATCAAACTTATCAGCGAACAGACCGAACGAGTAATCAAGGGTCTGGAGAAGAAGCACTTCAACGGTGCACGTGAGGCTGTAGAGAAAGCCCTGGAACTTGACAAGAAACGCCGTGCGGCACAAACGCAACTGGATATGAATCTGGCAGAGTCGAAGAAACTGGCTGCTGCCATCGGCGGACTGATGAAAGAGGGCAAAAAGGAAGAGGCAGAAACTGTGAAAGCCCAAGTGGCTGCTCTGAAGGAGACAAACAAGGCACTGGAACAGGAGATGAACCAGGCTATCAATGACCTGCAGGCCGTGCTCTACACCATCCCCAACATTCCCTACGACGAAGTACCCGAAGGACGTGTGGCCGAGGACAATGTGGTGGTGAAGACAGGCGGCATGGAGACTCCCCTGCCCAAAGATGCACTGCCCCACTGGGAACTGGCAAAGAAGTACGACCTCATCGACTTCGACCTGGGTGTGAAAATTACCGGTGCAGGCTTCCCCGTATATAAGGGAAAGGGAGCACAGCTGCAACGCGCCCTCATCAACTTCTTCCTGGACGAGGCACGCAAGAGCGGATACACCGAAATCATGCCCCCTACCGTGGTGAACGAGGCCAGCGGATATGGCACCGGCCAGTTGCCTGACAAGGAGGGACAGATGTACCACTGTCAGTTGGACAACCTCTACCTGATACCTACAGCCGAGGTGCCTGTGACAAACATCTACCGCGATGTCATCCTGGACGAGAAGCAATTGCCCATCAAGAACTGTGCCTACACCCAGTGTTTCCGTCGCGAAGCTGGCTCGTATGGCAAGGATGTACGCGGACTGAACCGTCTGCATGAGTTCTCAAAGGTGGAAATAGTGCGTATCGACACCCCCGAACACAGCGCTGAAAGTCACAAGGAGATGCTGGCTCACGTAGAGGGATTGCTGCAGAAGTTAGAGTTGCCTTACCGCATCCTGCATCTGTGCGGAGGCGATATGAGCTTCACTGCCGCCACCTGCTTCGACTTCGAGGTATATAGCGAGGCCCAGCAACGTTGGCTGGAGGTCAGCTCGGTCAGCAACTTCGACAATTATCAGGCCAACCGCTTGAAGTGCCGTTACCGCACTGCCGAAAAGAAGACCGAACTGTGCCACACTCTGAACGGCTCGGCTTTGGCTTTGCCCCGCATCGTAGCTGCCATGTTGGAGAACAACCAGACACCCGAAGGCATCCGTATGCCCAAGGCTCTCGTCCCCTATCTGGGCTTCGAGATGATTGACTAATGTTTTCAGGCACGGATTACGCGGATTACACGGTTTCAGCTTTCTATTTCTCAATGAAAGTATAAAATCTGTGTAATCCGCGTAATCCGTGCCTATTTTATACAAGTTTTTCCTTTCTTCTTTTCTCCTTTCAAAAATAAACATTACCTTTGCACCCATCTTTCAAATTGAAAGCAAAAAGAGGAATATTCAAACAAAATTATACGGCTATGAATAAAATTATTAGCAAAGAACAATTCTCCGAGAAAGTATTCAAACTGGAGATTGAAGCTCCCCTCATCGCCCGCTCACGCAAGGCTGGTCACTTCGTCATCGTGCGTGTGGACGAAAAGGGTGAACGTATGCCGCTGACCATTGCAGGCTCCGACATAGAAAAGGGAACAATCACACTGGTCGTACAGACCGTGGGACTCTCGTCCACCAAACTGTGCCAGTTGGGCGTGGGCGATTATGTGATGGACGTAGTAGGTCCACTGGGACAAGCTACTCACATTCAGAACTACGGTACCGTAGTGTGCGCCGGTGGTGGTGTGGGTGTGGCGCCTATGCTTCCCATCATCCAAGCCCTGAAAGCAGCAGGCAACCGCGTCATCTCTGTGTTGGCCGGACGTAGCAAGGATCTGATTATCCTGGAAAACGAAGTGCGTGCCTCATCTGACGAGGTCATCATCATGACCGACGACGGTTCATACGGCACCAAGGGCCTCGTGACCGAAGGTATCGAAAGTGTCATCAAACGCGAGAAGGTAGATAAATGCTTCGCCATCGGCCCCGCCATCATGATGAAGTTCTGCTGCCTCTTGACCAAGAAATATGAGATTCCGACAGACGTATCACTGAACACCATCATGGTGGATGGTACAGGCATGTGTGGCGCCTGCCGTATCACTGTGGGCGGAAAGACCAAGTTTGTCTGCGTAGATGGTCCCGAATTCGATGGTCACCAGGTTGATTTCGACGAGATGTTCAAGCGCATGGGGTCGTTCAAGCAGGTAGAATTGGAAGAGATGAGCCATTTGGAGCAACATGTCTGCAAGGCTGAAGTTCAAGCCGAGGTGAAGAAAGAACCCTGCAAACCTTGTGCCGAAAAGGCTTGCCAAGCACCGATGGAAGTACTTCTCGACCGCAATGCTCCATGGCGCGACGAGCTTCGCAAAGCCATGAAGCCGAAGGACCGTACCAGCATCGAGCGTTGCCCGATGAACGAACTTGACCCCGTATATCGTGCTACCACCCGTACAGAAGAGGTAAACACCGGATACACCAAGGAGCAGGCCATGACCGAAGCCAAGCGTTGTCTCGACTGTGCCAATCCGACCTGTATGCAGGGTTGCCCCGTAAGCATCAATATTCCCTCATTTATAAAGAATGTTGAGCGTGGCGAGTTCCTCGAAGCAGCCCGCGTACTGAAGCATACCTCTGCCCTGCCCGCCGTTTGTGGCCGTGTATGTCCGCAGGAGAAGCAGTGCGAAAGCCAGTGTATGCACCTCAAGATGGGCAAACCTGCCGTTGCCATCGGTAACTTGGAGCGCTTCGTGGCCGACTACGAACGCGAGAGTGGAAACATCGTGCTTCCCGAATTGGCAGAACCGAACGGCATGAAGATTGCCGTAGTAGGTTCAGGCCCTGCCGGATTGAGCTTCGCAGGCGACATGGTGAAGTATGGCTATGACGTGACCGTCTTCGAAGCCCTGCACGAGATTGGCGGTGTATTGAAATATGGTATCCCCGAATTCCGCTTGCCTAACAAGATTGTGGATGTGGAAATCAACAACCTCGAAAAGATGGGCGTGAAGTTTGTGAAGGATTGCATCATCGGCAAGACCATCAGCGTAGAGGAACTGCAACAGGAAGGCTACAAGGGCATCTTCATTGCCAGCGGTGCCGGACTGCCCAACTTCATGAACATCCCGGGTGAGAACAGCGTGAACATCATGTCATCGAATGAATATCTGACCCGTGTGAACCTGATGGATGCCTCTAATCCCGACACCGACACACCCATCAACCCGGCAAAGAACGTCATCGTAGTGGGTGGTGGCAATACCGCTATGGACTCATGCCGTACAGCCAAGCGCCTCGGTGCCGAGAAGGTCTATATCGTCTATCGCCGTAGCGAAGCCGAGATGCCTGCCCGACTGGAAGAGGTGAAGCACGCCAAGGAGGAGGGCATCGAATTCCTGACTCTGCACAACCCCATCGAATACATTGCAGACGAGAAAGGTGCCGTGAAGCAGGTTGTCCTCCAGAAGATGGAACTGGGCGAGCCGGATGCCAGCGGACGCCGTAGTCCTGTTGCAATCCCCGGTGCCACCGTGACCCTCGACATCGACATGGCTGTAGTTGCCGTTGGCGTATCGCCCAACCCCATTGTTCCTACCTCCGTGAAGGGACTTGAATTGGGACGCAAGAACACCATTGCCGTCAACGAGCAGATGCAGAGCAACATCCCCACCATCTATGCCGGTGGAGACATCGTGCGCGGAGGTGCCACCGTCATCCTCGCCATGGGCGACGGACGACGTGCCGCACAGAACATGCATAAGCAGTTGAGCAAGTAACAAGTAAAGGGTTCTTATACCTTATATATAATAGGCGCGGATTACACGGATTGACACGGACGAGTTATAAACTCCGTGTTATCCGCGTAATCCGCGCCTTTTTTCTCGTTCCCCCTATTATTTACCCTTGTTGAGGATAACCAGCGCGGCAATCACACCTGGTATCCAACCAGCACAAGTGAGCAACAATACAATGAGGATAGAACCGCAACCCTGATCATACACAGCAAGGGGTGGGAAGATAATTGATAAGATAACTCTCCAAAGTGACATAGTTCTTGAATTATTAATGATTAATACTTGAAATTATTTCATAAAAGCAAAATAGACAGCTGCAATGAGGCAAAGGAAAGCGGCCGCATGGTTCCAATGGAGAGATTCTCCCTTGAACATGGTGGTGACAATGACAGTGAACACCACCAGCGACACAGCCTCTTGAATGACCTTGAGCTGCATGAGCGAATAGGGGCCTCCATTGCCATTGAAGCCGATGCGGTTGGCCGGCACAGCCAAGCAATACTCAAAGAAAGCCACACACCACGAGAATGCTATGATTCCTAACAAAGGCCATGAGTTGCTGATTTTCATTTCCTGCAACTTCAGATGGCCATACCAGGCAAATGTCATCAGCACATTGGAGCCGATGAGCAACAATACGGTATAAATACTTTTCATATACATATATAATTTTAGGAGTTCAGAAGTCAGAAATTACAGGAGTTCAGAAAAATGTACTGCAACCAATGCTTGCACCATATCCAAACGCCTGAGGTCCTCGACTTCTACAATCCTTCTATTCATAATCCACTATATCTTCTCCGGCAACAGTTCCTCCTGCACATTGGTCATGCTTCCCCACAGGCTGTAGCGTGCTTCGGGATTCAACTGCTCCAGTTCATCAAAGATGCGCTTCATCTGTGCACGGTTCGAATCCTCTTCGTAGGGGCAGTTCTTCACCTGCTTCTGGTAGCCGTGCAGAAGAGAGAGTTTTTCCAGGTCACACTCATGGACCAGGCACATGGGACGAATGATGGTCATATCGAACTTGCGCATCACAAGTTTGGGCGGCATGGTACTGAAGGCTCCCTGAAAAGTGATGTTCATCAGGAGAGTCTGCAAGATGTCATCCATGTGATGCCCCAAAGCAATCTTGTTGCACCCCCACTCCTTCGCTACGGTAAAGAGGGCCTTGCGACGGTTCCACGAACAGAGGAAGCAAGGCGACTTACGGGTGTCGGTCGTCGGGTCAAACGAGGTTTCGTACACCTGAAAAGGCACATCTAAAGCCTCGCAGAAGGAACGCAGATATTCTACGTCGGACTGATAAGGAATGTTGGTCATGCACACATGCACGGCCCTCACCTGAAAATGGGGACGATGAATGCGGGCACGAGCAGCCAGCAACTCCAGCAGTGCCAGGGAGTCTTTGCCTCCCGAAAGGCCTACCAGAATGACATCGCCGTCATCTATCAGCCGATAGTTCACCACCCCCTTACGGAAATGCTTGGTGATGCGGCGCATGAGCTGTTCTTCTTCTGTAAATTGTGCCATATTTCTGTAAAACGGGCACAAAATTACATGAAAAACCACATTTTAAGCAACATTTACCTTTAAAAAGAGACTATTTATGGAAAATATTCGTACTTTTGACGAATCTTTAGACCCAGAAGCAATAATAAACATTGTCCATGAGAAGAAAAATTCATAAATATATCCTTCTTTTAAGCTGTCTGCCCCTGATGGCTCTGACTGTTTCAGCCCAAAACCAGGAACAGGCCAAGAAGTTGTTCAATGCAGGAAAATACGCCGAAGCCAAACCTGCTTTCCAGAAACTCATCAAGCGCAATCCGAAAAACGGAAGCCTCAACTACTGGTACGGAGTATGCCTCTACGAAACTGGCGAATCGGACAAATGCCTGCCCTATCTGAAACATGCAGCCGAACGCGAGGTACGCGAGGCCAACCGCTATCTGGCCAAGTACTATTTCGACAATTACCAGTTCAACGAATCTGAGGCTTGCTGGGACACCTACTTCGAACTGATGGAAAAGGCCAAAAAGCCTACGGACAACTACGAGGCTGAAGCCGACCGCTCGGCTTTGGGAAGACAGATGATGCACGGAGTGAAGGATGTGGCATTCATAGACAGTTTCACCGTTGACAAGAAAGAGTTCCTGAAAGCCTACCGGCTGAGCCAGGAATGCGGTACACTGAGCAGTTTCAATGACTTTTTCAAAGCCAAGGACCAACCACAAGGCATCGTACACCAAACGGAAAGGAAGAACAAGATATTCTATAGCAAAGCGGATGAAAAAGGCCGCACAGGACTGTACGCTGCAGACTTGCTGAACAACCAGTGGGAGGAGGGGAAAGCACTGGAAGGGATACCTACGGCAAGCAATGCCAACTATCCCTACATCATGTCCGATGGAGCCACCTTCTACTTTGCCGCCGATGGTGAAGAGTCGTTGGGCGGATATGATATCTTCGTCACCCGCTTCAACTCGGAGGACAACAAGTTTCTGGTTCCCGAAAACATGGGTATGCCCTTCAACTCACCGGCCAATGACTACATGCTGGTGATAGACGAGTTCAACGACCTGGGCTGGTTTGCCACCGACCGCAGACAGGCTGATGACAAGGTGTGTATCTATGTATTCAACTATACTGAGGAGATGAGCATCCTGCAAGAAGAGAGCCTCCCGGCCGACCAACTGATCGGACGTGCCCAGTTGACAAACATCAAGGCGACCTGGAAAAAACAGGAAGAGGTGAACCAAGCCAAAGAACGGTTGGCCTCAGCCGCTACCGAACGGACACAGGAGGTACTGCAGAAGGACTTTGAACTCTTCATCAACGATGCCGCTACCTATTACACACTGAAAGACTTCAAGTCCAAAGAAGCCCGCACCCTGGCTTCCCGTTGGTTGCAAGAGGTGAAGAGCTATGCCAGCCTGTCCAAACAGTTGGAGCAAAAACGCGAAGCATATACCCAAGCCAATAAGGAGAAAAAGGCTTCCATGAAGGCCAGTCTGCTGGACTTGGAAAAACATGTGGAGAATCTGGAACTGTCTGTCAACCAACTGGAACAGGACACACGCAATGCAGAAAACCGCCATCTAGGAAAGAAGTAACTCATAATTCACAACTCATAACTCAATACTCACAATGGACATACTTATCATCATTTCATTACTCGTCGCAGGCATCATCCTGCTATTGCTCGAAGTCTTTCTGTTTCCCGGAATCAGTTTGGCCGGCATCGGGGCAACAGCATGTCTCATCTATGCCAATGTCCATGCATTCAGCGAACTGGGCACATGGCCGGGAGTCGCTACCTTGGCTGTATCAGTCATCAGTTCCATCCTGGTATTCGTCTGGTTCATGCGCTCCAAGTCGCTTGACCGATTGGCCTTGAAAAAAGACATAGACTCAACAGTGAAACAACCCGAATCGGCCACCATACAACCCGGAGACAAAGGCATCGCCCTCACCCGCTTGGCCCAGATTGGCAACGCCCAGTTTGGCGACCGTATCGTAGAGGTGAAGACCGTGGGGGACTTCATCGATGCCCGGACGCCCATCGTGGTAGAACGTATCACCGACGGCATTATCATCGTGACGAGCCAAGAAGGGTAAAGGGGCAAGGTTTAAGGTTCAAAGTTCAAAGTTTAAGGTTCAAGGTATGCAAAACTATTGTCTGAACTCCAGAACTCCTAAACTCCTGTAATTCATAATCCAAATTAATAATTCATAATTTAAAATTCATTACCATGTACATGCCATTTATTGCAATTGCCGGAGTGATTATCTTCATCTCCGTCTTTTTCCACTATGTGCCGTTCATCCTGTGGTTGTCGGCCAAAGTGTCGGGCGTAAACATTTCGCTCATCCAACTTTTCCTGATGCGTATCCGTAACGTGCCGCCATCGGTGATTGTTCAAGCCATGATTGAGGCCCACAAGGCCGGACTGAGCAGCATCACCCGCGATGAACTGGAGGCACACTACTTGGCCGGTGGTCATGTAGAGAAAGTGGTTCATGCATTGGTGTCAGCCTCAAAGGCCAACATCGAACTCTCTTTCCAGATGGCTACAGCCATCGACTTGGCCGGACGCGATGTGTTCGAGGCCGTACAGATGTCCGTTAATCCCAAGGTGATTGACACACCTCCCGTAACTGCTGTTGCCAAAGACGGTATCCAGCTCATAGCCAAAGCCCGTGTGACCGTGCGTGCCAACATCCGCCAATTGGTGGGTGGTGCTGGCGAAGACACTGTGTTGGCCCGTGTAGGCGAAGGTATCGTGTCGTCCATCGGTTCATCCGAAAACCACAAGAGCGTGCTCGAAAATCCCGACTCCATCTCCAAACTGGTACTCCGCAAGGGATTGGATGCTGGTACGGCTTTTGAAATTCTCTCCATCGACATCGCCGATATTGATATAGGTAAGAACATCGGTGCCGCCTTGCAGATTGACCAGGCCAATGCCGACAAGAACATTGCCCAAGCCAAGGCCGAAGAGCGCCGTGCCATGGCAGTAGCCAGCGAGCAGGAGATGAAGGCCAAGGCCGAAGAGGCACGCGCCATGGTAATCCAGGCTGAAGCCGAAGTGCCCAAGGCTATGGCCGAAGCATTCCGCAACGGAAATCTCGGCATCATGGACTACTACCGCATGAAGAACATCCAGGCCGACACACAGATGCGCGACAGCATTGCACATCCCGAAACCGGATGCAACTGCGACCCGCTGGACAAGTAAATCCAAGAATCATTCACAAAGTACAATTTACCATTCAGATGCTTCATATTTGAATCAGTAAATTGTACTTTGCTTTTTTATAACCTCCAATTCATCATTCATCTTTCACCATGAAAAAGAATCTCTTCATACTATGCTTCACCAGCCTGCTATCAACAGTAGCCTTAGCACAAGACTCGTCCCGACCTGTCTCCCTCCGCTTTGACTTCGGTGGAGGAGAAGTCGCTGAAGGGTTCATCGGCATCACATCCACTACGGCATATTCCGAAGTGCAGGGCTACGGCTTTGAAGACGGAGCAAAAATCACTGAAATCATCCGAGCCCCCAAAAGGAAAAAATCAATCGATGCCTTGAGCTACGATTTCATTACCAGCGAAGATGCCACCCCCTTCCGGTTCTCAGTGAAATTGCCCGAAGGAAACTACAAGGTGACTGTCACATTGGGCGACAAAAGCGGCACATCAAAGACAACCGTCAGAGCCGAGACGCGCCGTCTGATGCTCGAAAGTGCCACTACAGCCAAAGGGGAGATACGCAAAGAGAGTTTCAACGTCAACATCCGTACCCCCAAACTATCTGCAGGCAACACCATCAAACTCGATTCGCACGAGTGGGATGCCAAGACCGGTACCATCAAGACCCTGACATGGGACAACAAGCTGACCATCCAGTTCAACGATGAACGTCCCTGCGTGTGTGCCATAGAGATTGAGCCATTGGATGATGTCATCACTGTTTTCGTCATTGGAGACTCCACCGTCACCGACCAACGCTCGGCCGGCACATGGGCACAATATCTCCCCCGCTGGTTCAAGGGCAATGTCGTAATTGCCAACCATGCCGAATCAGGGCAGACCCTCAAGGGATTCCGCTTCCAACGCCGATGGGACAAGGTAATGGAGAGTGTCAAGGAGGGTGACTATCTGTTCATACAACTGGGAACCAATGACGAGAAGAAGAGAGGGCACGACCCCATGTGGCCCGCCGATGATCGTGCCGGAGACTGGATAAGGACACACTCTGATGCCGAGACTGACTACATCTGGGAACTTGCCATCATGGCCGTCGAAGCACGCCGCCACGGAGTCATCCCCGTCATCGTATCCCCCATAAGCAAGTTTGACCGAAAGACCTTGACACCAACCCATGCCATGGACAAATATGGCCAAAATGCGCCTAAGGCAGCAGAGTTGGCCCAATGCGCTTTCATCGACCTATGGAAAATGAGCACCGACATCATCAACGCCGTTGGCGAAGACGGATTGCACGTCTATTCCGACGGTACACACACCAATGACTACGGAGGTTACCTCTACTCACTCTGCATAGCTAAAGGCATCAAGGAGAACAGACTCGACCTGGCCAACTATCTGGCCGACGACCTGATAGACATCGACCCCAAGAATCCTACTCCACGATATACTGACTTCACTGTGCCTATCGAAAAACGAACTGCTCCCCGTCGTAAGGGTGCAACATCTATGGGATTTGCCGCAGAAGGATTGGCCCCCGGGCAACGCTTCCCTGGCGACACACAAGGCGAAGCCGAATACCGTGCTGCACAAAAGGCAAAGCAAGAAAAAAAATAAGAGAAAAGCTCGGCTAAAGACCGAATTTTCGACAAAGTGATTTTATAGAATCCACCTTAAAAAAATCAAGATATGAACAATTACCATACGGAAAGGTCATCCACTCCCCTCTCCTGTGTAGAGCCAGGGGGAAGACCTTCTTATTTCCCCGAATCCGAACTCATCATCAATCCCGATGGCACCATCTTCCACCTGCACCTTTTGCCCGAGCAACTGGCAGACAAGGTGATTCTCGTTGGCGACCCGGGACGTGTGGCCCTTGTGGCTTCACACTTCGACACGATAGAATGCGAAGTGGAGAGCCGCGAGTTCAAGACCGTGACCGGCACTTACGGAGGCAAACGCATCACAGCCCTCTCCACTGGTATCGGGTGCGACAACATCGACATTGTGCTGAACGAGCTGGACGCCCTGGCCAACATAGATTTCAACACCCGCACCGAGAAGCCCCGGCATCGTACACTCGAACTGGTACGCATAGGCACCTGCGGCGGGTTGCAGCCCGACACACCCATCGGTACCTTCGTACTGTCAGAAAAGAGCATCGGATTCGATGGCCTGCTGAACTTCTATGCCGGTCGCGACCGTGTGTGCGACCTTTCCCTTGAAACGGCCTTCAAGCAACATGTCAGCTGGCCGGCTGCTATGGGAAATCCCTACGTTGCCCCCGCCGATGCCGAACTTACCGCCCGGATAGAAGCCGACGGAGGCGACACTGTGCGTGGCATCACCATCGCTTGTGGCGGATTCTTTGGTCCACAGGGACGCAGATTGCGCATACCTCTTGCTCATCCCACCCTGAACGAACAGATTATGACCTTCACTCACGAGGGACTCCGCATCACCAATTTCGAGATGGAAAGTTCCGCCTTGGCAGGTCTCTCCCTGCTCCTCGGCCACAAAGCCACCACCATCTGCATGGTCATAGCCAACCGTCTGGCCAAGGAAGCCAACGCCAACTACAAGAGTTCCATTGACGACCTCATCACCTTGGTACTGCAGAGGATATAGGATCACTTCCCATACCACCCCTCGCAAGGCATATAGACCGGATTGTGAGGGGTGGATACATTCTGCAATTTCCCCTCCTCCACCAGCCGCTTGATATGGCGGTAGGCCGTCGATTCGCACAGATTGCACAGATGTTGGAACGAACTGCGCGTAATGATGGCCTCCTTCGCAAAGTGCTCCGTCAGCTTCCGGTCAATCCCCTCTTCACTGATTTGGGCCGAATGCACACGGACAGACGAACGCTCCATCTTCACACGCTGCATCTTCTGTTTCAGCTCCTCGTCAGCCCTGAAAGTGACCGCCTTGAACATCACCGGCGCATGTTTCATATCCTCCTTATTACTTATCTTCTTCGGACATTTCAGGCTCACTCCTATGTAGCCGATGCCCTCCAGGTGTATCTTCTGCCCGTAGCTCAGGTATTGCGCCATTTTGTCGGCCAGCGATACAAGCACAGCCTTCACATCCGCCCGCGTCAGCGTACACGCATCCTGTATTTCCTTCGCCAAAGTGTCTGTGGATATACTGCCGTAAGACACCACTCGTGGATGATACGTCTTGGTGCCATCCCCCGTAGGATTCGGGGTTTCAAAGAATTCATAATTGATTGCCATAATAACATACTATTGGTTTACGGCCACAAAGATACAACTTTATCCGCAAAAAACCAAACAGGGCAGACGCATTAAAAAGCGTTGCTCTTCAAAAGTAATGACAAATATGCTTCGTCCCATCCAGCTTTAAGCCTTTTGAGATTGATGCTTCCTTTTGTCGTTTGGTCATTTTTCAAGACTGCAAGAGCCATTTT
>JAFXDL010000002.1 GCA_017516265.1 Bacteroidaceae bacterium | reverse complement strand
GGCATGGGAGACGTCATCCAGAGTGAAAAGGCTTCGGCACGCGTGGTTTCTTGTGGGTCTATTTCTCTTTTCATATTATATTCTGTGTACTATTTTTCCAACTTCCAGCCGTAATCTCCGTGGTAAATCATCTGTTTGGTCATGCCGCCATCGATGCAGATATTCTCGCCCGTGATAAAGCCAGCCTTATCGCTACAAAGGAAGAGTGCCATATGGGCGATATCCAAAGGATTACCCACTCTACCTGCAGGTTGTTGCGTGGCATCGGGACCTTCGTAAACGGTGTAGGCCGTATCTATCCAACCGGGAGAAATAGAGTTTACCCTTGCTCGTCCCGACAGGCTTACGGCCAATGCGTGAGTGAGTGCAGCAATGCCCCCTTTGGCTGCAGTGTAGCTCTCGGTTTGTGGTTGACTCATGCGGTCACGCGAGGAAGAGATGTTGATGATAGATGCACCTTCGGCCAAATGGTTCTTTAGTAATTTTACCAAGTAGAAAGGTGCGGTTACTCCTACACTCAATGCATATTGAAACTCCTCGTAGGAACATTCATCTATCCCTTTCATCAGTGGCAAAGCATTGTTGACGATGATATCCACTTTCTCATGCTTGTTCTGCACCTCGTCCGCAAAAGCCTCCAGCATCTCTTTCTTGGAGATGTCTCCAACGAAATGCTCTCCCTCCTGCTTGTCAATCACATAGACTATGGCTCCTTGAGAACGGAACTCATTGGCAATGCATCGACCAATCCCGTTGGCACCACCTGTTACTATGACTACTTTATCTTTGAATGTATCTGTTTGCATAAAGTCTAATTCTTTTATATCATCAACATAATTCGCCCTTCGGCCTTGACAAACACATCGGGAAAGCGACAGATAACGGCATATACCTGATTGGATGTAACGGGTTGCCTATCTTTGCGGATATGCAACCGTTGGTGGTTTATCATTTCTGCAATTTGATCCGTCCGCATCCCTCGGTTTTGGCTCGTAAGGCAGTAAAGTATAGCTTCTTCTATTTTCATCTTTTTTTATCATATTTCGCCAAATCTCCTAAAAAAGTGAGATTTGGCGGATTATAGATATTGCATATAATCAGTTTTATCTTTATTATACTGATATTTATAATGCAAAACTACTCATTTTTTTCTTTTGACGGAATATTTCAGTCAGAAAATCTTCTCAAAATTGCATATGGACCCGAAAACTGCATTTTTTTTATGAAGTTTATCTGAAAAAGAGAATATCAAGCCGTTAATCGCTGATAATCGGGATTTTTTGTCTATCTTTGCACGGATTTGTATAAAGCCGCGAATAAAACATTAAATCACAATAAAAAACAAATGAAGAAAACATTCGTACTGACGTATTTGTTTGCGCTCATCGGCATGTTGCCTATGCTGGCGCAAATGCAGGAACCTATCAAGTTCCAGGCTGAGTTGAAAAAGATTTCCGACACTGAGGCGGAACTAGTATTCAATGCGACCATTGATGCGGGTTGGCATCTCTATTCTACAGATTTGCCTGAAGATGGTCCTGTATCGGCAACCATCAATTTCGACAAGATGGAGGGGGCTGAACTGGTAGGCAAACTGACTCCGCAAGGAAAAGTCATCGAACACTTTGACAACATGTTCGAGATGACACTCCGCTATTTCGAAGGGAAAGGTACTTTTGTGCAGAAGGTGAAATTCACAGGCGGAAACTATGCTCTGAAAGGATACCTGCAATATGGTGCCTGCAACGATGAGAACTGTCTGCCTCCAACGGATGTGGAGTTCAGCTACACTGGCGAAGCAAAAGGAACGGCATCGGTACCAGCAAGCAAAATCAATCCTGCGACACAGGCCCATACCGAACCCCAGCCTATAGCAGAAACTCCAGCAACAACGGATGCACTGGTAACAAACGAAGTGGGCAACAATGGCCTTTGGACTCCCGTCATCGACAAACTAACGGCATTCGGACAAGCAGAAGACAGCAGTACCGCCAATCAATCGCTGTGGGTAATCTTTATCACCGGACTGGTGGGGGGACTGGTAGCCTTGTTCACTCCGTGTGTATGGCCCATTATTCCCATGACGGTTAGTTTCTTCCTGAAACGTTCGAAGGATGACAAGAAGAAGGGTATTCGCGATGCATGGCTTTATGGTGCCTCCATTGTTGTCATTTATGTGATACTGGGATTGGCCGTGACCTTGATTTTCGGAGCCAGTGCCCTGAATGCCCTTTCGACCAATGCTGTATTCAACATCTTGTTCTTCTTGATGCTGGTGGTGTTTGCAGCTTCGTTCTTTGGAGCATTTGAAATTACCCTGCCTGCTTCGTGGAGCAATGCCGTAGATAGCAAGGCTGAGAAGACGACAGGTTTCCTCAGTATTTTCTTGATGGCTTTCACACTGACATTGGTATCCTTCTCTTGTACAGGCCCTATCATTGGTTTCCTGTTGGTGGAGGTTTCTACTTCGGGTAATATCATTGGCCCAGCTGTGGGCATGTTGGGCTTTGCCATTGCATTGGCTCTCCCCTTCACTCTGTTTGCCATGTTCCCCTCATGGTTGAAGTCGATGCCTAAGAGCGGCAACTGGATGAATGTCATCAAAGTGACCCTCGGCTTTTTAGAATTGGCCTTTGCCCTGAAGTTCCTCTCGGTAGCCGACTTGGCGTATGGTTGGCACATCCTTGACCGCGAAACATTCCTTTCACTTTGGATTATGATATTTGCCCTGCTCGGATTCTACCTGTTGGGTAAGATCAAATTCCCCCATGACGAAGAGGAGGATGACAAGGTGGGCGTGACCCGTTTCTTCCTGGCCCTTATTTCATTGGCTTTTGCGGTATATATGGTACCTGGTTTATGGGGTGCCCCGTTGCGTGCCATCAGTGCCTTTGCACCTCCTTCTACCACACAGGATTTTGTGTTGAACAAGAATGAGATGCAGACTCATTTCCTAGACTATGAAGAGGGAATGGCTTATGCCAAGAAGGCCGGAAAACCCGTGTTGCTAGACTTTACAGGCCACGGTTGTGTGAATTGCCGTAAGATGGAAAATGCTGTATGGATTGACCAGAATGTTAAACAAATCATAGACAATGATTACGTTCTGATTTCACTTTATGTAGATGAGAAGGCGCCACTTCCTGAGCATATTACAGTCATGGAAAATGGAAAGGAGCGCACTCTGCGCACTGTGGGTGACAAATGGAGCTACCTGCAGCGAGTGAAGTTCGGCGCCAATGCACAACCTTTCTATGTGCTGGTTGACAACGAAGGAAATCCCTTGAACCAATCTTATTCTTATGATGAGGATGTGGCCAAGTATATTGATTTCTTGAAGACTGGATTGAAGAATTATAAGAAGTAAGAAACAGCCTCACCCCTTACTCTCCCTTGTGGAGGGGTAAGGGGTAGGACCCAATTAAGCCTCATGATTAACAAAGACGAACGCCAAAGCATCATAGCCTTAATGAAGCGCGAAGTGGTTCCGGCCATCGGTTGCACAGAACCTATCGCTGTAGCTTTGTGTGTGGCACGGGCTACAGAATTGCTAGGGTGTGTACCTGAGAAAATCTCATTACAATTGAGTGCCAACATCCTAAAGAATGCCATGGGAGTGGGTATCCCTGGTACAGGAATGATAGGACTTCCCATAGCCATTGCATTAGGAGCACTAATTGGGAAATCAGAATATCAACTGGAGGTATTGCGTAATTGTACTCCTGAAGCAGTGGAGCAAGGCAAACGCTTCATGGATGAGGGGCGTATTCACATTGCTCTGAAAGAAGGTATCAGTGAGAAACTCTATATTGAGGTACTTTGTGAGGCTGGAAAACGTCAAGCGGAGGCCATCATTGCAACAGGACATACAAACTTTGTCTATCTGCGTAGTGGAGAGGATGTGAAACTCGATAACCGCCAACCGTCAACAGCCAATAACGAAGAGGAACAAGAAGTTACCTTGACATTGCGTAAAGTGTTTGACTTTGCCACAACAGCTCCTTTGGAAGAGATTGAGTTTATCCTGGAAGCACGCCGCTTGAATAAGGCTGCAGCTGAAGAATCCTTCAAACTGGACTACGGACACGGATTGGGTCGTGCTATCCGTGAACCAATGGATACTCCCGTAGTGGGAGACAGCATTTTTGCCCATATTTTGGCCTATACCAGTGGAGCGTGCGATGCCCGCATGGCTGGTGCTATGATACCGGTAATGAGCAATTCGGGAAGTGGCAACCAAGGTATCAGTGCCACTATGCCAGTGGTGATTTATGCAGAAGAAACAAATAAGGGTGAAGAACAACTGGTACGTGCTCTCATTCTGAGTCACCTCACCGTTATCTATATCAAGCAAAGCTTGGGCCGATTGTCAGCTTTGTGCGGATGTGTGGTAGCTGCTACAGGAAGCAGTTGCGGTATCACTTATCTGATGGGAGGAGGATACGAACAAGTTTCGCATGCGGTAAAGAACATGATAGCAAACATCACAGGCATGATATGTGACGGGGCCAAACCCAGTTGTGCCATGAAGGTGACCAGTGGTGTGGCTACGGCTGTATTCTCTGCTCTGCTTGCTATGCAACACAAGTGTGTGACTGCTTTTGAAGGCATCATTGATGAAGATGTGGATCAATGTATTCGCAATCTTACCCGCATCGGTTCGCAAGGCATGAATGAAACTGACCGTCTGGTATTGGATATTATGACACACAAGACAGGACGTTGCTGAAAACACAGAGATCGCTACGGCTATCAAAAAACAGGCGCGGATTACGCGGATAACACGGTTCCATTCTACCCGTAAATTCCACGAAATCCGCGCCTGACGCATTGCCGGCTGAGACTAAGGCTTTGGCCTATAACATTTTCTTCTTTTCTTTATTTCACAACGAGGGTTCCACCTGTACGGTTTTCTGTCCCTTTGACCACCAGACCTGTAGCATCAGAGCTGTTTACTGTCAGTGTGATGTCTCCTGCAGTCTGATTGAAATCGCGGTCTGCACGGATGCCCACACAATCTGTACCATCAGCAACATAAGTCTTGCCACTGACGGTTATCTCCACCGTTGTTCCTCCAAAGTTGAGGAATCCGCCATTGAGTACTGTATCCGTAGTCTTACTACAACGTTTTGCACGAATGCCCTTGGTTCCATCGCCCTTGATGTCCATGTGGATGTCTCCTCCATCGAAATAAGCGGCATAGTTGGTTCGGATGCCTTCACTCAACGGGCCTGCGACATTGATGTTCAATTCGCCACCAGTCATATAGATGATACTGTCACATTTTAATCCCATACCGTCGGAGGTAGAAACGTTCAGATTGAGCACTCCCCCCTTGATAATCATACAACCATAATCGTCGGCATCGATGCAATCACTGCCAGCATTGTTGATGGTAATGATACCCCCGTTTATTTGGAAATGACTGTTGTCATCGTTCTTCTTTCCCTTGCCACAATGAATGCCATCGCTGATAGCTCCCAAGATGTTCACTGCACCAGTCGATTTCTTGAATTGCAGATACTCTTTGGCACAGATGGCATGTTTGGTATTACCAGTAACATTCAATGTACCGCCACCTTCAAACTCGGGATGTCCTTCGGTATAGAAAGCACCCTTGTGTGTACCACCCTTGCCATCGGCTAAAGTGTTGATGGTTCCTTCCTTGAGGATGACGCCAATACGTTTGCCGCACTCTATGTCAATTGCCGGACCGTTGGGATTGGTCAAATCAAGTCCGGCCAATTCTACAGTGAGTTTATATTCGCCATTGATGATGAGCGAACCATTGGTAGAAGAGCCCGAAACAGAATAAAGATACTCTTCAGAAAGAGTGGTTGAAGTGAGTGTAACGACTGCTCCCTTAATACCGTATGTCACTCCTTTGACACCAGCTCCTACATTGACCGTAGCGGAAGCGCCATCAAAGCGAATGTCGATTCGCGGAAATTGGGGCTCAGTAAAAGTAATGGAGTCTATGTCATCCAAATCATAAGTCTCATAATCACCGATGCTCACTTCAAGTCCATCAGTTGAGAACTTGATTTCATCAGTGGAAAGGACATCGTAAACATCGTAACGGAAACCTTCACACACATATATTCGCTGTTGGGCACTCACATGTGCAGCAAGCACCACAAAAGAAACGATTGAAAGTATAAGTTTCTTCATAAGGCTGTTACTTCTTTACTGTTTTGAAAACCTTGCCTCCAACATTCACCATATAAAGTCCTTTAGGGAATCCTTGGAAGTCGATAGTGTTACTTTCTAAAGACTGTTGTATCACCAAAGCACCGGCAACATTATACACCCTGACGGATGTGCCTTGCGGCGCATTGATGTATAAGAGGTCGCCTTGCCAAGTATATGGCGAAACTGTTTCTGCGACATCTATATGATGAGCCGAAGGAGTGGTGATGAACATGCGTTTGATAGATGAGATGGGAGTATAGGCGGTAGTGCCATTCCTGCTAGTCAGCACTACATTACCATCTTGAAATGTCATTTTCTGCAACGAAGGAATGCTCCATTCGTTTGTTGTACCTGTATTAGGTTGTATGTACAGGTGATTATCTTCAGCCTTTGCCACCATACAGGAGGTGGTGACCAGCATCATTGATAGTAGCAATTTCTTTTTCATACTTATTCGCTTAGCTTAAAATTTGATTTTATACCCTAAACCCAACATGTGACCATTTGGTTCGTCATCATCATCTTCGGTTTGGAAGCGATAATACAACGTCAGTTTATGTTTCTTCTGGATAGTATAGTCTGCTCCAATAGTGTATTTCCACTTGTTGGCAGTATAATTGAGTCCACATCCGTAGTCAATAGCAGCAAACGGGTTGAGGGGAATACCTTTGATATTATATTCTACAGTGAACTTTGAACGCAAGACAACACGGTTTTTGGAGTCAACAGACTTTTTGTCAATATCTGGCGCGGGAAGGTATTTGTCACCATCGTCATTTTCATCCCATCTATATTCGTATTGGTTGATGGAATCTCCACTACAATAATGGTTGTATTGCACTGTTTCCTTCAATTGGAATGACCAGCGTTTGTTGGGAGAATATTCGGCAGAAAGGCCAAGCGAAGCTCTGTGACGATTGCGCCAATAGCGTTCGTTGATATTGTAATCGCAATAATTCTTATCTGCCATAGGGTTCCCTTGATTGTCCAAGATAAGTTCACCGTCAGAATCCATAGCTAAAAATGGATAAGGATTCTTCGCCAATTTTGTCTCTTCCATTTTCTGATTCCACATAAACTCATATCCTCCACTGACTTTCATGTCGAACTTCTTTGTATTCAAGAATTTGTATGAAAGTGAAGCTCCAATAAGATATCGTTCGATGCGTTGTGAGTTTTCCTGCGTGCGAAGATTTCCTTCGATGTCAAGATCTAATCCAGGAAGGAGTTCCTTTTCTGCACCCAATGAAATATCCAATCCAAAATCGTCATTCACCTCAAAGTCTTGTGCTACAGAGGGGATAGATGCCATAAGGAGTATGGCCAATAAATGTTTTTTCATGTTCATCAGCCTTAGATTACTTTTCTTTCGGGAAATTCATCATTCTGTTTACGGAGTTCACCCCATCGCCTTTATAATAGACTTTCACCATGGCCACATCCTTCAAAAAGTCCACTGCACCCACTTCAAAGCGAATGATGGGGAAGCCGAGACGTTTCTCCAAATCGGCCTTCATCTCGTCATAGTGCTCGGGGGTAATCAAGTCTATCCGGTCATATTTGACAAGTTTCTCACATACATGCTTAATCCAGGGGATGTCCTCAAACAACCAGATGCTGCATACAAACAGGATATTGGTCAATATCAGTTCTGCATAGGTCAGGGTTACCGCCAAGGCATTGATTACAGATACGGCAATAAGCACAAACAGATAGGTCATCTCGCGCACAGGCATCTGCTCTGTCCGATAACGGATGATGCCGAAGATGGCAAAAAGTCCTAAAGCAAAGCCGACCTTGATTTTCACACTTCCCAACAGGAATATCATGAAGAAGATACTCAAACTGATAAGCGCAAAGGTAAAATAGTAATCGCGCCGTTGGCTTTTGGGATAATACAACTTGTGGATAATAAAACCACAAAAAATCATGTTGATGACAAAATGTAACAACAATTGAGTCATGCTGCTCGCATCGACCAGTGGAGTGTCAAGGAATTCAAGTTCTTCCATTATGATTTAGATTTTTGATTTGTTATTTACTAAGTTATTATTTCTCTGTTGTGAATTGTGAGTCATAATCCACCCGGCACATTTTGTTTATCATTCGCAGGCGGGGTTTGAAACGGTTTTTCTTCAGTTCTCCGTCTGTCAAAGCCATACCCATGCAGTACTTGCTGAATCCTGCAGGTTGGATGCGCAATTGGCGAAGCAACTCCAAGATAGGGGAGAAGGTTTGTCCGTCGCGCTTCAGTTCAATGATGACTAATCCATCGAGAGCACATACCGTGTCTGTGGTGAAATTGTGGAAACGCAGATTGGTGTCGATGGTCAGACGTTCGGTCATGTTGCGGTTGACCAAAGTGATGCGTGTGAAGCGGTTTTCAATCCGATTCATCAATCTGTCGGGTGCATAGTGCAAATGTGATGCAATGAAGTCCGTATGTCCATCCTTCTCGCCCACGGCACATTCCACCCGTTTCTTGGCGGTGCGCCCTTTATTGTTTTTGTTCTTCACCTCCAAGAAGGACACTCCCGAATGTTCGTAAGCACGGATGCGTATTTTTTGTCGGGTCTTCCGTCCGCGCAGATGCTCCAGATACATGTCATACCGTTCGGTATCGTAATACAATGTGTAGTAAGGCATGTTGCGACGGCCATCAATCTCCTGTACCCAATATTGGTCGCGTGCCATCTCCAGCAAACGGACAAGTTTGGGCAGTGTTGTCACGTACTTCGTGTCGATGCGGTTCATCAGACGTACGGCTTTCATCTGCTCCAATGATACGGGTGTATAAGATTGCAAAATTTTCTCCATGGTAGGCAAAAAAGTTTTTTCAGGTTACAAAGAAAAAGAAAAAAGGTGAAATAAAGAAATTTATTCGACAAATTATTCAACTTTGTCTGTCAAATATACAAATAATGAAAGGAAAAAGACATCCTTCCATTATTTCCATACCTTCATTTGGCAATTCCGACAATCAAACTCCAAACGGAATCGGCGTCCGTCGGATGATATAATATAATAAGGTTCGCGGAAAGGAGAACTCTTCCGATGGTGCACCGGGCACCATCCCATGCTGTAACGCAAGCAATGTCGGCAGGTCATCACCACTTGTTCACCTTCTGGTTTTATGGCCTCAAAGGCTGGTTGGATATCGGACACTCCGTGAGCGTGATAAAAAGCCTTGGCTTCAGCGTTCATCACATTGCCCGTATAGGTCAGCTTCTTGATAGGGAAAGTTGGTCGTCCCTTCTTGATTCCTACAGGTGGACGACGATGGTTGATACGGCGGGCACGCAGAAGCAAATCCACAACCTGGCGACGCCACTCGGCTATTACAGACGAGGGTAGAAACCAATTTTGTACCCATTCAACTTGCATATCGGTTAGTTCAAAAGGGGTATTCCCCAGTTTTCCCAGTTGGGTGCGCAAGTTTTCTGTCTGAGGCGTGCGTGCCTGTTCTTTCTGATACTCTACGGCAATGCTTACGCTGATGTCATCCTCATCAGTCAGGGTCAGCGAGAATCCGAAGGGAGTCTCTCCCAGCAGAGCTTCCACCTGTATGCGTCGTTCAGCCGATTTTCGTGAGAGTTGTTGCTCAAACTTCAGATCAAAATTCCTATAAATCTTTGTACGAGGTGCAAGACGTGGTGGCATTTCTTGTGGGAAAAGGCGGTTGCCGTCCACCCGATTGACACGGAAACCCTGCAAGCGCCCTGTATTATCTATATAACAAAGCCCGTCACCATTATTGAACGGTTTGATGCCGGCCACTGTGAAACTGTTGCCACGCACTTCCTTGACAGAGCCCATCTCTTCGCCTAATGATTTGGGCGTGTCGAAAGAAAAGATGTCCGATGTACGTCCTTCAAGAAAATAATGAGTGAAACCGCGATTGAAACTCTTGTCGAGCTGGGGTTGGAAGTCCGTGACGACCCTGCCAGACGAAGCGCGACGATATTCCTTACGGCGTTTGATAATCTGGTCGAGCTGGTGGCGATAGAAGGCTACTACATTTTTCACATACGTGACATCTTTCAGTCGGCCCTCTATCTTCAATGACGAGGCACCTGCGTCCAGCAATTGCTCCAGACGGTTACTTTGATTCAAATCCTTCAATGAAAGCAGATGCTTGTCGCGGGCAATCACCCGGCCTTCAGCATCTTCCATCGTAAAAGCCAATCGGCAGAACTGTGCGCACTCTCCCCGATTGGCACTACGTCCGTAGCAGGCCTCGGACACATAACATTGGCCACTATAGCTCACGCAAAGTGCACCGTGCACAAACACTTCCAACGGAGTGTTCGGCACCGCATGATGGATTTCAGCAATCTCGTCCAATGACAATTCACGCGCCAAGACCACTTGGGTAAATCCCACATCAGCCAAAAATCTCACCTTCTCCACCGTGCGATTGTCCATCTGTGTGCTGGCATGAAGGGCAATGGGAGGCAGATTCATGCGAGTGATGGCCATGTCCTGCACAATGAGAGCGTCCACTCCCGCTTCGTACAATTGCCATATCATCTGCTCCGTATCGGCCAATTCATCATCGCGAAGGATGGTGTTCACCGTCACATAGATGCGTGCATGGAAGAGGTGTGCATAGTCAGCTAACGTCCGTATATCATCTACCGAGTTTCCTGCAGAAGCCCGTGCTCCGAAACGGGGAGCACCTATATACACAGCATCGGCACCGTGGTCAATAGCCGCGATGCCGCACTCCAAAT
This sequence comes from Bacteroidaceae bacterium, assembly GCA_017516265.1. Lineage (GTDB taxonomy): Bacteria > Bacteroidota > Bacteroidia > Bacteroidales > Bacteroidaceae > Phocaeicola_A. The sequence continues at coordinate 21,864 of JAFXDL010000002.1, read as the reverse complement.
TCTTCGCAGGAGCAAGCAGTTCGATGGGGCGTTGTTGAAACATAGTCTCTTCTTCTCTGACTCCTATTTATCTGATTTCATTTATGTCAAACGGAGTTTCCTGATACACATAGTAGTTCAACCAATTTTGGAAGAACAAGTTGGCATGGGCACGCCAACGTACCAAAGGACCTTTCGCGGGGTCATTATCGCGATAATAGTTGACAGGCATATCAATGGGTAAGCCTTTGTCAAGGTCACGACGATATTCAGTATCAAGCGTCAGAGGCGAATACTCAGAATGTCCGGTAACGAAGATTTCTCTTCCGCCACGCGCCATCACCATATATACTCCCGATTCGTCAGATTCCGAAATCAAGTCCAGATCCTTCACCTTCAGGATGTCTTCGCGACGCACTTCGGTATGTCGGCTATGTGGTACATAGAAGATGTCATCAAACCCGCGGAAGATAGGCAACAGGGGATTGTTTGTCCGATGTTCAAAGATGCCGAACATTTTCTTGTCCAACTTATACTTGGGCACTCCATAGTGATAGTAAAGTCCTGCTTGTGCCGCCCAACATATATATAAGGTAGAGGTTACATGCGTGCGTGCCCAACTGAAAATGTCAGAAATCTCATCCCAATAAGCCACTTCTTCAAAGTCCATGTGCTCCACAGGGGCGCCAGTGATAATCATACCGTCGAACTTTTCATCGCGCATCAGTTCGAAGTCGCGGTAGAAAGCTTTCATATGCTCTACCGGTGTATTCTTCGAGGTGTGGCTCTTCACCTTCATGAATGATATTTCCATCTGAAGCGGTGTGTTCGAGAGCAAACGGATAAGATCCGTCTCCGTCGTAATCTTCAGCGGCATCAGGTTGAGCACCACAATGCGTAACGGACGGATGTCCTGCTGAGTGGCGCGCGAGTTGTCAATCACAAAGATATTTTCCTGCTTCAGCAATTCTATGGCCGGCAGTTTGTCTGGTAAATTCAGTGGCATGTTCTTCTTTCTCCTTTTTTTTTTATTGAGGTGCAAAGATAATGGAAACTGAGGGAAGAACAAAATAAACCCGTTTATTTTTTCAAGTAATGCATCTTTCAGATTGACAAAATGTAAGCAGAATGTAGGAGTATATCGTTCAAACGAAAAAAAGTCACCACATCTGACCTCTTTATAAAAGAATTGTTGTACCTTTGCGCTTTCATTAAAAACTTCAAACAGGAAACTGAAATAATTAAATAGCACAACAATGAAAAGAGACGAACTGATTTTTGACATTATTGAGAAGGAGCACCAGCGCCAATTGAAGGGCATCGAGCTGATTGCTTCGGAGAACTTTGTGAGCGACCAAGTAATGGAAGCTATGGGTAGCTGCCTCACCAACAAGTATGCTGAAGGTTATCCTGGCAAGCGTTACTACGGTGGTTGCGAAGTGGTTGACCAGAGCGAGCAGATTGCTATTGACCGTCTGAAGGAACTCTTCGGGGCCGAATGGGCTAACGTACAGCCCCACTCAGGAGCACAGGCCAATGCGGCAGTATTGCTGGCTTGCCTCAATCCTGGCGACAAGTTCATGGGATTGAATTTGGCTCATGGTGGTCACCTCAGCCACGGTTCATTGGTGAACACCAGTGGTATCCTCTATACTCCGTGTGAGTACAATCTGAATAAAGAAACAGGTCGTGTTGACTACGAGTAGATGGAGGAAGTTGCCCGTCGCGAACGTCCGAAACTCATCATCGGTGGTGGATCTGCTTATTCTCGTGAGTGGGACTATGCCCGTATGCGTAAGCTTGCAGACGAAGTCGGTGCTTTGTTGATGATTGATATGGCTCACCCGGCCGGATTGATTGCTGCCGGCTTATTGGAAAATCCTGTGAAGTATGCTCACATCGTGACCTCTACTACCCACAAGACCCTGCGCGGTCCTCGTGGCGGTATCATCATGATGGGCAAGGACTTTCCCAATCCTTGGGGCAAGACTACTCCGAAGGGCGAAATCAAGATGATGTCCCAGTTGCTCGACAGCGCTGTATTCCCCGGCCAACAAGGTGGTCCGTTGGAGCATGTGATTGCAGCTAAGGCTGTAGCCTTTGGTGAAGCTTTGCAACCCGAATATAAGGAATATCAGGCACAGGTACAGAAGAATGCCAAGGTGTTGGCCGAGGCTCTTATCGCCCGTGGATTTACTATCGTAAGTGGTGGCACAGACAATCACTCCATGTTGGTTGACTTGCGCGAGAAGTATCCCGACTTGACAGGTAAGGTAGCAGAAAAGGCTCTTGTAGCAGCTGATATTACCGTAAACAAGAACATGGTACCCTTCGACTCTCGTAGCGCTTTCCAGACATCAGGTATCCGCCTCGGTACTCCCGCCATCACAACTCGTGGTGCCAAGGAAGATCTCATGTTGGAAATTGCCGAAATGATAGAAACTGTACTGAACAATCCCGAAGACGAGACTGTAATCGCAAGTGTTCGCCAACGTGTGAACGAGACGATGAAGAACTATCCTATCTTCGCGTATTGAGAAAGAACAGAAAGGGGGCGTGTCAAAATACCGTTTTGGAAAAACAATAAGAGAGTGCATTTGTATATTTGATATACCCTCCGAGCAGTTACATGTAAGGCACGAATTACACAGATTACACGGTTAGAACTTTAAAAAAGAACCGTGTTACTCCGTGTAATCCGTGCCTTATTTATATCAGTTTTTTACACTTCTGGTGTTTATCCGCAATGGAAGTAGCGGTTCACCAGTTTCAGCATCTCTTCCTGATTCGTACCGATGTCTGCACGGAGTGTACGGTCGCCATATGAACGCAACTTCTTGATGATGCCGTCAATCATGGCAGGGCTGAAGACATTGTACTTTTCGAAAGCGGCACGCTGGCGCTCAATACAATCGGCTGAAGCTTCGCAGCTATCAGGCAAGCAAGCCAAAGCATTCAATTTGTCAGCATTCTCCTTTTGGTGGATATTCACATTCACATACGTCTTTTCTGCAATATCCAAAGCATTGTCAAGCTCGAAACCATATCGGCAAGCTACAGCCAAACCGGCAATAAGCTGATAGATGTCTGCCGAGCCATCCGGTGAACGCATCTCCACTGTCTGCTTCTGTGTGGTGTCGTAGTTGCTTTCTGCTTCCAGGGGATTGGCTATCTTGCACATATCGCTCTTGGCTGCCCAGCCGAGGGGTACACGCACGAGTACCGAACGGTTGCGGTCTCCCCAACAGATGTTAGTCGGAGCTTCCTGATGAGGAACCAGGCGGAAGTAAGAAGTCGGATTGGTGTTGCCGAAAGCTGTGATAGAAGGAGCCAACTCCATCATGCCGGCAATGGCACGACGGGCTGTAGCCGAAAGCACACCACCGTCTAACATCTGATTCTGTCCATCCTTCACAATACGCATATGGACATGCAATCCCGAGCCTGCCTTTCCTGCTGTAATCTTCGGAGCAAAGGTGATGTCATAGCCCATCTGATAGCCCAAATTACGGATAATCCACTTGGCAATCATCAACTGGTCTGCTGCATCTTCGGCATTGACGGGAAGGAATTCAATCTCGTTCTGTTCGTAGATTTTTCCATCAATGGTGAAGTTGCCCACTTCTGAATGTCCGTATTTGATTTGTCCGCCCGCTTGTGCAATGTAAGCCATGCAACGGGTGCGGAATTCATTGAACTTTGCATAGGGGGCCGATTCGTGATACCCCTTCTGGTCTGTAGCGGGAAACATGCCTGCATCGGGAGCAATGACGTAATATTCCAACTCGCCCATTGCCTGAAACTCCATGCCTGTCACCTCATTGAAGGAACGACAAGCCTTGCGCAAGGTATTCTCGGGTGAACTTTCCAATGGCTCTCCATCTTTGTTGAAATAAGAGCAAAGCATCGAGAGGGTAGGGATTTCAGCAAAAGGATCAAGGAATGCCGTGCTGAAACGTGGAAGCACGTAGAGGTCACTACTGCCTGCTTCGATGAAAGGGAAAAGACTGCTGCCATCAACTCGTTCGCCACAGGTGAGGATAGCGTCAAGATATGCCGCGTTATTGATTACGAAATTCAATGTTTTCAGTCGTCCGTCACCTGCCGGATACATAAAATTGACCATGCGGATATCATTCTGTTTGATATAGCTGATGATGTCCGCTTTGGTAAATTCCTTACTCGGCTTGCCGAGTGCTGCCACCAGTTTATTGGGGCACATTTCCAATTCTTTGTTCATAAGTTTTTAGTATTATTGGGTTAAGGTGGGTTCTATAAATTCGCTTTGTCGGGAAATCGAGGTTTAGCTGGGATATTTTGTTAGTCGTAGAGGAAGTGTAGCGGGCTACACGACCGATACGAGTGGCAAAAAGAGCCGGATAAAGCCGATTTGACGGCAAAAAGATTAAAGTACTCACCATTGTTAATAATCTGTGGGAATTTATAGAACCCACCTTAAATTCATTCTCTGAAACGAAAGTGGATATTATTTGCAAATCTCTCTGTCTGCTACTTCGGTCATGATTTTATCCTTCATCCCTTGGAAGTTTTCCACTTCTACGTCCTTCACTCCTTTCATGACGATGTAGGGTATTTCGTCGGCTTTATCCACCTTTATGTTGCTCAGTTTGATGTCTTCCACATCCATCAGCACGATGGGAGGGCGTTTGTCCTCATTGATGGTTTCCAGCGTCACATTGTCAATTCTCACCCCACGTGCATGACTGATAAAGAGGCCATAAGTGGGAAGTATCCCATGTGAAGAAGGCTCTGGATACCCATGTTCCATCTGAGGCACATTGTAGGGGTCGCGTTCTTTCTGTCCATCATCAGATTCTTTGGTCGTCCGTCGGCGGGTATCCGGTGTACCATTAGCAACCGAATTCCGACGGGTAAAGAATGGGTTGGCTCCGCGTTGCCATTTCACATCATCCATCGTCAGACCACCGCGATACTGGATATGGATATTGCTCAAGGTAATGTCTTCAATCATATGTCCTTCCAATCCGAAAATCATGGAGGCATAGCGGCAATCAGCATCTTTCACCACAATATTGCTCAGCTTCACCCGTCGGATAACAGAGACTGGCAGTTCCTTAGGCCCGCGTGCCCGATTTCCCAGACGGACATAGATGGGCGAATTGCAAATGTCGCGCATGGCAATGTTGTCGATAGTGACATCCTCAATGATGGCTCCGTCCACCGTCTCCAACGCCAATCCACGGCAATGGTCGAAGGTGCAATTGCTGATGGTGATATTCTTGAATCCTCCGTTCGACTCTGTGCCCAGTTTGATACGCCCTGTCGGACCGTCGCGGTCGGGAGCTGCAGTGATGGTCTTTTGATAAGTACCGTCAAGCATCGTGCCGGGGTCATAGCCCGATACGTGACAATTGGTGATGGTCACATTTTCCGTAGCTTTGGCATAACCAAGTCCATAGGAACATTTCAGCACAATGGCATCATCGTTGAGTGTATTGACTTGGCAATTGGAGACACGCACATTGGCACAACAGTCAATATCGAAAGCATCGCGATTGGTGTCACACCGCACATTGTCAATCGTCAGATTATCAACTCTTGTGAGTAGCATGGCAAAGTGTCCGCACTTGAGCATGCTGATGTCGCGAATGGTCACATTGCGGCATTCTTTCAGGGCTATGGCTTTGTTTGCTGCCGGATGTCCGTTCATCTTGGCCTGTCCACGGGTAATCCCCTCTGTTCCGTCAATCAACCCGAATCCTACGATGGACACATCATGCAAACCAATCCCCCAAATGAGGGAGTTTTTCCAATGACTGTGTCCGAAATCCTGATAGTCGTCCGAAGGATTGTCTTCGGGCAAATCATAGTGCATAGAATCGGTAGGCACAGCAGCTTTCAACACTGAGCCATGGTCCAAATAAAGGGAAATGTTGCTTCTCAAGAGAATGGAGTAGCTTTGATAGACTCCGGCAGGGAAGTAGATGGTTCCCCCACCTTTTTCTGAAGCAGCCTCGATGGCTGCATTGATGGCCGGACTGTCAATGTGGGAGCCGTCACCTTTGGCTCCATAGTCCTTCACATTGTAAAATCCTTCTGTAGTGGCCCACGAGCATAGGCTCATCATCAGGACAGTCATCAGTGATAATAGTTTTTTCATGTTCTTATATTTTGGGGTTATTATTTCATTTCATCCAGTGTAAGCACATCCGGATGGTTATAAATTCGCTTCAATTCATCTTTGTCATGCTCTGTCAGATGACTCGTATGCCACAGCATCCACCACATCCATACAGTATTGTTCCTTTTGCATTCGTCCGGGTCGGGCAAAGTACCACATTCATGCAAGGGGACAAGCAAGTCGTTGCCATGCATCTTGACGATAGCATGATATAACCTTCCCTGTTCATCTTTGCTATATGTGTCAGGGCCAACAAGGTCGTAATATTCTCGTCCTGGGTTATAACTCTCATCCAGATTGCCACTATGTGGAAGCACCCAGATGAGGTTGTCCAGTTCCCGTTCTTTCACTAAATAGTCATACATGGTCTGCCATAGTCTGACGAACAACTCACCGCCTCCTTTTCCATACCAGAACCAACGACCGTCAAACTCATGCATAGGACGCCACAATACGGGAACTTTGGCCTCTTTCAGTTTTTCTAACCAGCCTGCCACACGTTCCAAGTCTTTCCACATAGCTTCATGTTCGGGTGTTCCTTCATCGAAGCATCGGGCCACATCGATGGTCATCTTGCTCTGTTCGTAGCCCTCCCCCTTGGTGGGAGCGCCCCAATGCCACATCAGAGTAGGTATGCCACCCCGCCTGTACCAGTCAATCATCAGTTCCACTTCGCGGGCGTTACTTCCTTCGTGTATAAGGTCATGTCCTCTGACTACCGGATATTTTCCCGTAATTTCATGTACATACTCTATCTCATCAATACCCCAAGGAGCCCACATTTGTCCTGATAGGGTCTTCCCCTCCTCGTGTATTCGTAAGAGTAGTCTGTACATGGCCTTGGCCTCTACACTGGCTTTCCTATTCGATAGTTTCTTCCTTATTCCCGCGGCTTGTACCTCCATACTTGCTAACAGCATTGACAGGGCCAACAGGCAGAGTCCATTTACAAGTGTTGTCGTCTTTTTCATACTGACTCAATTTTAGGTTGTAAACGTATTATTTCCCTTTGTTTATTATATAGATACCACCAGTGGCCAATAAGGCCGCCACCAGATATTTCCAATAGAAAGGTTCATCCAGGCAGAGACACGAAGTGAGGGCTCCCACTACAGGGATGAGTGAATTGAAGATGGCCACTTTGCCTACAGGATTGCAACTGAGCAATTTGTTGTAGAGTGTAAAGCCCAGCGTAGAGATGGCAATGAGCAGACCCAATATGACAACTCCCCCTATCGTCACTTGCGGTAAAGTTCCCTCCATCATCAGCCCGGGGATTATCAACAGAGCACCACCAATGGCCAGGCTATAACCCGTACCGACAAAGACATCCACCCGTGTGCGCAATCCACGTGTCATCAGACCGGCAGAAGCCGAGCAGAGTGCATTCAGGATTATCATGCCATCGCCCCAAAAGGTAAACCTCCCGCTATCGCCTCCACCTATATTGAGGGCCAATATGCCGGCAAAACCGATAGCGCATCCGATGATTTTCCGCGTTGTCAGGCGGTCACTCTTGAAAAACAGGCAAGCCAGCAACACCAACAGAAATACTCCCAACGAATTGAGGATAGCCGCTCGTGCTCCTTCGCTATGCGACAAACCTATGTAGAAGCAGGCATAGTGCAACGTAGTGTTCAATAGGGCAAAGACCAACAGATACCACCAATTCCGGGGACGTACCACGCTGAAGTCTTTCCCCTTTCCATGGGCAATGGCCAGCACTATCAATCCCGAGATGGCAAAGCGGATACCGGCAAACAACATCTTGCTTCCCGTCATCTCTCCCGTGATGCCAAATTCCCCAAAGCCCAGCTTGATGAGCGGATAAGCCCATCCCCAAGCCATTGCAGCCGTCAGGGCAAACACCACCACCCATACGGGACGTTGGAATATACTTGTTTTTGTCTCTTCAACCATTGTTCTTATACCTTATATTATATATTGGCCGTAACTATTCAGCGAATCTTTTTTTATTTCAAACGCAGAGACGCTGAGGCGCAGAGGTTTCTTTAGAGTTTCATAGAGAATAGGGGAGTAAAACGCCCTACGAGCGTTTTGAGGTGTGTCATTGGCTGACTTAAATGAATGGACGTGGTGAATTGTCATTGTGGGAGGCTTTGCTGTCCGATTTCTTCGCACACCACCATCTCCATGCCTTTATACACCATCACAATCTTGTGCAGAGTGGTCGTTCCCACGGAAGAACGTACCAGTTCCGTCTCTGCATAACGGTTGGCCTGTTCGATGGCCTCCTGACGTTTGGCTTCGACAAGCGCGTCAGGTTCACTGTTCTTCACGTACTTGAATTCTATGATGTAGCTGTGCAGCATGTCCTTGTAGATGTCCAGTTCGGGACGGAGGAAGAGATCAACATATCCCTGCTGGCACTCCTGTTCGGAGATGGCGCGGTAGAAACGGTTCAGCGAAGTCATGGCCAACGTGAAGCCGTGTACAAAGGATTCTCCCTTCTGCTTGTCGCGCTGCGAAGCGTAGCGGTACAGACAGTCGGCAATGTAGCCGAAGTATTCCTGCCAAGCCCCGTCGTAGGCCAACTTTGAAGATAGTTTGCTGCGGATATAGTCTTCCTGCGTAAGCGCCTCCTTCTCGTAGGTCTCCAACAGGTAATTGTATATCTGCTCACGCACTACTTGGTTTGGGATAATCAGTTTAGGCTCACCTTTGAAAGTGCCGTCAATGCTCAGCATTCCGAAATAGTAAAGCAGGCTCACGAAGTTCCGTGGGTCGGTGATACTGCGTGCCGGGAACCCCGTCTTCAGTTCGGCTGTGATGTATCCCTGCTCCACAATGCGGCGGATGATGGATGCATCGTGTCCGAACTCATTGTCGCGACGAACTAGCATCCGCAACTTGTTGTAGTCGGTACGGATGTTGTCCTCCAGCATATAGTCGGGATAGTCACCACCGTTACGGATGTAATTGTCCACGAAATAGAGTACCATGCAGGAATTGTACATAGTGGTACGTCCGTAACTCTTCATAGCAAAGCAGTAGTTGTCGTACCACGGTTTCATCCCCTCAATCAGTTCGTCCGTCGTGTGGTGAAACTCACAGGTGGTGCGGTAGTAATCCAACATTTGGCGCACATCCTCTTCCGTGAATCCCATTAATCCGTTGAATTCGGGTGACAGCGAATAGTTGGTACCGATGTTGAATCCGCTGGTCACATCGTCCATCGTCACAGGACTTACTCCCGTGACGAAACAACGCTCGATGGCAGACTTCGTGCCTGCCTTTATCGTATTGAAGAACTTACGGAAATATCCCTCACCATGTGTCTCGCTCTCGTAGTCTTTCAGGCGAGACGGGTCAGACAGGATGTCATTGGTAAAATGGTCATACTCATCAATGAACAGGTATATCTTACGTCCGACCTTGGCACACTCGTCAATCAGCAGTTGCAGCTGCTCCACTGCACCGTCCTTGCTCTTCAGCCTTTCCAGAATACCATCGGGAAGCAAATGGGAATAAACATCGCAAAAAGACTCAAAATGAATGCCGCAATGTGCATCCATTGACTTTTTGTAATTTCCCAATGTTCCGTCTATGACCGAGAAGTCCAGTTCGATAATCAAGTAGGAGTTTCTCTCCTCCGTCGGATGCTCACCGATGTAGAGGCCACCGAAAAGTTTCTCAAATCTGTCCGCACGGTTGATGTCATAATAGTGCTTCAGCATCGAGAGGGTAAGACTCTTGCCGAAGCGGCGTGGACGGATGAAGAAGAAGAAACTGTTAGCTTTCTCCAGCTCAGGGATAAACACAGTTTTGTCCACAAAATAGCAATCTCTTTCGCGGACACTGGCAAAATTGGACATCCCGTAAGGGATTCTCTTCCGATAGTTGGACGGTGAAGGTATCATATCTCTTTTTCTGTCTTTGTTGGCAAAAGTAATACATTTTTCTATATTAAACGAATCTTGGGCTTTTTTTCTGTGAGAGTGAATGAAAAATGGCAGAGACAGGCTCTTTTCTTCCTCTCCCTTCCCGTCTGTATGAATTGCAAAATAGCAGGCCAACCTTCTTTACGGGTGATAGAGCTTCCCAAATGTAGAAAATCCCTTCGTTTCACTTGCAATATGTCAATTCTTGATTGGGGGTAATCCCTGTAAATCCTGTATAAATATACAATTTGAGGCTGTTCTTTTGCATATTTATACAGAAATGACGGTTTTTTATCTACTTTTTAGTCCTTCATTTTGGTATAAATCGCACCTTCTGGAAAAGCAAATCGGTAAGAAAAATTGGCAAGACACCTCTTCGTCCGAAGACAAACAGCTGTTTGTCCGTCGGCGGACAGCTGTCCGACTACCCTATGAACAGCTGTCCGACCGGAGTCCGACAGCTGTTCGTCTCCAGTCCGACAGCTGTCGGACTGGAAAACACGGCTTTTTGAATCTTCATTTTCTGCTGATTAGTCGTTTTTGGACTGGTATTAGTGTTTAGAATCACTGCCTTTTTCTGCTGTATATTGATGTATTTGTATGATTGTCAATGGAATGAATAGAATTTCTATTCCAAAAATCGCGTATTTTCACCCAAAATCCGTTTCGGGCGGAAATACGCGATTCTCGTGAAGGGAATATACGGTTTGACAATTTGTCAGAACAGCTGTAGAACGGTGCTATACCTCCCTTCAATAGTTTCTATGTTCATTATTATTTTTTGCCGTCATCAAAAACAATTTCTAAACTTGTCCATCCGCGTTGCAAACGCGGATGGACGGAAGATTCAGGAAACAATCCGCTCTAAACAAGCAAGTGGTGTAATATGCACAGGAAAAGGAGGTCATTAACGGCCTCCTTTTCTGCTTTTTTATGCTTGTAGCTCGTAGTCAACTTAGCATTCCCCCTTGTTATTGCTTTATCAGCCATTCGTAAGCCGGTAGGATTTTTATCAGCTTGTCATTGGTTCGCTTATCTACCATATTTCTAGTGATTTATGACGGTGCGAAGATAATTGTTTTTTTTGTTCTAACGCCATAAATCGGGACTTGTATCCTCCTCAACTCATAGCTATCCCTCAACCACAGCCTTAAAGATTGGTGCCGGATGTTGCGAAGTGCTGTCGTATCCGAACCAGTAGCCTTGTCCGTCGGAGCCGGTGGGGAGGTGGCAAAGGCGGAGGCTTTCGTCGTACTTGCCATAAAGAATCTGCCAATCTGCCGGAGGTTGCAGGCGACCACGCATCACCTTTTCTGCGGGTTCTTTGCGTAGTGACATGCCTGCCTCTATCCATGCCACCGTGGCTTGGGTGGTATAGGTGGGATAATGTTTGCGACAGAAGAGATAGAGTAGTTCACCACGCCGTTCGAGGCTCATGGGCTGGTCGATATAGTTGTGCTCCGTCAGATAGGTGAGGAAACGGATGAGGAAGTCCGCTTCCCTGACGATAAGTTGACGGGTGAGCGCTTGCCAGGCGGTTGTGTTGTAGTAGGCATCGAGCAAACGCGAAAGGCGGCGGGCTTCTTGCAGCTGGGTACTGGTGATTTGGCAGGTCTCTAACACCTCATACGGAGGAAGTGGCGAATACCTGATGCCCAACTCTCCGGCTCTGCGACGCATGGCTGTACCTGGCAACAGTTTCAGTGACTCCAGCTGGATTTCTCCAGCCCGATATTCGGCCAAGGTACGGATGTCTTCATAGATTTGCGGCAAGGTATAGAGGGGAAGTCCTGCTATCAGGTCGGCATGAGTCACCAGATTGGGCAACGAGCAGAGGAAACGTAGTCCGTCGAGCGCTTGCTCCAGTGTCCCCTTGCGGCAACTCGTGTCCAAAACCTCTTGGCGGAGACTTTGGATGCCTGCCTCCAGATGAAGCAGTCCCTTGGGGAGGGTGCCCAACACTTCGCGTACAGACTGGGGCAACAGGGCTGGATGAATCTCCAAATGAAATCTCAAGTGCGGATGAAATTCGGCAAACAGTCTCATCAGCTCTACCGCTTGCCGTGGGTGATAGTTGAATGTGCGGTCAAGGATGCGCACATCGCGGATACCCCGTTCACGGATGCGGTGAAGGCGTTGGCGGACAATCTCCAAGGGGAGTGTACGAATGGGGTCGCCCATCCCACTGACACAGAAGGCGCACGTGTTGAAACATCCGCGCGTAGTCTCTACCTGTACAAAAGGCTTGTCCCACATGAAGAGGGGGCTTTCCTCGGGAGGAACCAATTGGTCAAAGTCCATCACGCGGGCAAGGCCACCGTCGTAATAAATCCCTTTAGGAGTACAGGAGTTCAAGAGTTCAGGAGTTACAGACAAATGTCCGGCTTCGGTACTGGCAGAAGTATTGTCTGAACTCCTAGACTTCTGCAACTCCTGAACTCCATCTTTTTCATTGTTCTTCAGGTAACATACTCCCGGTATATCCGCCCATCTTTCCGGCTCGTCCCATACACTGAGCCAGTGGGCAAACCCTTCCTCGCCTTCGCCACGAAATACGGCATCCACCTCGGGGTGCTGACGCAGATAATCCTCATTCTCTCCGAGAAACTCCGGGCCGCCCAATATCACCTTTACATCAGGCATCAGGGCCTTCACCCGTCCGACAATGTGGAGCAAGTGTTCGTGTGTGAAAAGCCATGCCGTGGCAGCCACGACGTCAGGTCTGTGGGCATAGATGGCATCCACCGTAGTGCCGACAGCCTCGTTGTTGGTGGCACGCACTACCTGCCACTCCACATCCTTGCGCTCCATCACCTGGGCATGAAGGGCAGGCATGGCCAGAGAACTGTGTGCATACGAGCAGTTCAGGTCTATCCAGAGTAGTTTCATCCTTTATCCTTTCTTTATCTCCTCATCCTTCGGCATGGCACTCCAAAACGAGCGCAACTCGCCCAACACTTCCTCATAATCCTGCATGGTGAAGCTGCCCTCGCCATGCTTCAGGATAACCATGTCCACCTCATCAAACGACTTGCCCACGCCTGTATCACTGAATCCATTGCGCAGGTAGAAGGCGTGACGGCGGCGGCGCACCTCCTGATTGTCGCACACCTGTGTGGGCGACTCCATGTCGAGTATGTTCATGCTGGTGCTGTAGCGCCTGAGCAAGCGGGTCAGAATCTGTTGTCCCACTCCTTGTCCGCGCAGTTCTTCGCGCACGGCAAAGTACCAGAACCAGTTGAATCCCTTTCGGGGATAAACAATGGTGAATCCTAGGAATTCGTCTTCCTCGTAATAGGCAGTGAAGTCCAACGGCATCTCCACCATCAGGCGTTTCAGCTCCTCATAGGGTATCTGTTCCTCCACAGGGAAAGCCGTCTCATAAAGTCCCCTGATACGTACATCGTCAGCCAATGCAGGGGTTATCTGTTTTTCTGTCATTATATATATGTGTTTTAAGTTTCGCAAGCTCAATTTTTAGGAGTGCAGGAGTGTAGAAGTGACGCTTCGCTTAGTAGTGTAGACGATAGTGACGACTATGATGCAAGCAGCACATTCGTCTGCACTCCTACACTTCTGTCTTCTACACTCCTAAGTATTGTCTATACTCCTGCAACTCCTTTACCTGCGAAAGTTGAGTCCTTAATCAAACATCACTCCGTTGCCATCAGTATCCAGCGTCTGCGCCAGTTTGTCAATGTTGAGGCTGCGTGCCGATGCATCAACTATATCCTTATAGACGCCACCTTCGCGATACAGAGCATCAGGCTCTCCCGATTGTTCGACACGTCCTTCCTTCATGGCATAGATGATGTCGCTATCAATGATTTGGGAGATACTGTGCGAGATGATGATGACCGTGCGGTTCCGCTTGATGGCATCAATGCTGGCCTTGATTTGTTCGGTGGCAATGGCATCCAACGACGCCGTGGGTTCGTCCAGGAAGATGATGGGCGGGTTCTTCAAGAACATACGTGCGATGGCAATGCGTTGCTGCTGTCCTCCTGACAGGAGTTGGGCTTTCGAACCGAATCCATCAGGCAGTTTCATAATCTGGTCATAGATGTATGCCTTGCGTGCTGCCTCCTCCACCTGTTCGCGTGTGGCATTCGGCAATCCATAGCGTATGTTCTCTTCGATGGAGCCGTCAAAGATGTGGTTCTTCTGCAACACCATACCGATATTGTCGCGCAAGAAGCGGGTGTCATAGTCGCGCAAGTCCACTCCATCGAGTCTGATGGAACCACAGTCGGGCTCATAGAATTTCACCAGCAGATTGAGGATGGTGGATTTCCCGGCCCCTGACAATCCCACCAGCGCTGTAATCTTGCCGCTCTCGATGCGCATATTGATGTCGTGCAAAGCCTTTGTGCCATTGGGATAGGTGAAATCCACGGCTGAGATTTCAAAGTCACCCTTCACCCGTTCAGGACGGTACTTTCCCGTAGGTTCCTGCTCACTGTCTGCCTCCAGAATGTCAAAGAATCCTTCGGCATATATCAGTGCATCATTCATCTGGTCAAAGATGCGTTGCAACTGGGTGATGGGGGCCGTCACATTGGAGAAGAGCATGACGTGGTACATTATCTTACCGATGGTCATCCCCGGATAGTCGATAAGTACCAGATAAGCCGTCAGGATAATGATCAGCACCGTACCTGTCTGGCGGACAAAACTCTTCATGCCATCAAAGTAGAACGAGGTCTTGCGCACGAGCATCTGATTGTCTGTAAACTCCGTTTGCAGGTGCCATTGCTTCTCGCTTTCAATCTGTTCGCGGTTGAACGACTTGATGACATTGATGCTCTCGATGATATTCATCACTCCGTGACTTTTCTGCTCGCGGTAGGAGCGCATGTTGCGCCGCCATCCTTGCAAACGGCGGGCTTGCCGGATTGTAATCCAGATGTAGATGGGCACTATACCCAGTGCCGTGAGGCCCACATAGACATTGGCAGCAAACATCAGTATCAGTGCCAAGGCCGCACTCATGAAAAGGGGCAGCAGGTCGATGAAGAAGTTCTGCACCGTCGATGAAAGGCTGCTGACACCTTGGTCGATGCGTGTCTGCAGCTTGCCCGTCTCGTTGTTGGCGCGCGAAAAGAAGGCCATGCGATAGCGCAACATGTGGTCAATGACTGCCTGCGAAAGGTCCTTTGACACATTGATGCGCATTTTCTCGCCAAAGTAGTGCTGGGCATACGTGATGACAGCCGAGAGCACCTCCTTGCCCAGCAGTACAATGCTGATGACGGTAAGGATATGGGCGGCCTTGCTCCATACAAGGGTGTCTGTGTTGATAAGCCGATTGATGGCATCTACCGTCCGGTCCAGTACGACAGCATTGATCTGCGCTATGAACGAGCCGATGAAGGTGAGCACCAGAGTCAGCACCACCAACCACCGATAGGGCCTGACATAAGGGGCTATCTTACGGAATAGAGTTATCAGATTCATAATTAAGAATAAAGGTGGGTTCTATCTGCTACAATCAAGAATCAAAGTTCCTCATAATCCTGGCTGAAGGTGTCCCCATCGCTGACGCGCCCGCTGGAGAGTCCCTTCTTCAACCAACGGACACGCTGGGCAGAAGTGCCATGGTTGAAGGCATCGGGCACGGTGTATCCCTGTGCCTTCTTCTGCAAATAGTCGTCGCCTATCCGCGAAGCCACATTGATGCCCTCTTCGATATCGCCATCCTCGAGCGAACCGAACATCTGATGGTCGTGATAAGCCCAGATGCCGGCCAGGAAGTCGGCCTGCAACTCCAAGCGGACACTGATGCGGTTGCTCTCCTTCTCGCTCACGCGGCTCATCTGCTGGTGGGCCTGGTCCAGGATTCCGAGCAGGTACTGCACGTGGTGGCCCACCTCGTGCGCAATGACGTAGGCATAGGCAAAGTCGCCATCGGCTCCCAACTGTCTCTTCATCTGGGTAAAGAAAGAGAGGTCGATATACACACTCTGATCGGCCGAGCAATAGAATGGGCCCGACGAAGCTGTAGCTCCACCGCACCCCGACTGTACACTGCCCGTAAAGAGCACCAGGCGGGGAGGCTCATAGGTGCGCCCCATCTTTTGGAACTCCTTTGTCCACACATCTTCGGTACCTGCCAATATCTGGCTCGAGAATTTGGCCAGTGCCTCTTCCTCAGCCGTCGGTTCATAGGCAGATGCTTGTCCCTGTTCGGCGAGGACACTGCCCAAATCTGCATTTTCCAGTACACTGAGCGGATTGCCACCCATCATCCATGTCAGCAGGGCTGCAATGACCAAACCACCGATGCCGATTCCAGCCTTTTTTCCTCCGCCCATACGGCGGCGGTCGTCCACATGACGACTCTCTCTTCTTCCGTCTAATCTCATAGTAATATTATTTTTTTTGTTCCTTTTTCACTTTGCAGAAGCAAAAGTAACGGGCTATATAATCCCATATTTTCTCTCGCTCATTCCCTAATCTTACCAACACAGGTTTACGCACACGGGTAACAACTGCTCTTCGGAGGGCCAGTGAGGCAGAAAGAAAAGGGGGCGGGGAGTGCCTCCGACAGCCGACCACTGGATGCGCCTGACATCATGGAAACTGGGGGCACCAAACGCGAACGAACGGCCATAGAGAAGGATGGCGCCACGAGTGGCGTCGAACTTCCATAGCCCACCGCCATAGGGGCAACTTTCGCCAGGTTCCAACAAATCACGATGCTGATAGACGTGTCCGAACTTGAGCAGACCGTCGTTTGTGATGATGAACTTCTGATACATGAGGTTACTTCAACTTTTTCCCGTCGGCAAAGGCATTGCCTACACGTTCGCCCATGACAAGGTAGCCGTGGCGGACAGGTTCATAGGTGATGAGTTGCATCTTCTCCACATCCGGCTTCCCGTCTTCGCCGATGTAGGCTTCGTCAACCAGTATGTTCACTATCTCGGCTACCAGATTATATCCATCGGATGTCTCGTCTATCTTGCGAAGGATACGACATTCCAGAGTCATGGGGAAATCGGTAAAAACGGGAGCATTCACATTGTCAGCCTTGATGGCGCTCCATCCCGTCTTTTGCATTTTCTGAGAGTCGTTCTTGGCACTGACGATACCGACAAAGTCCGATGCCACCATTGTCTCCTTTGTAGCGAAGGCCACAGTGAAATCTCCACATCTGTCAAGATTCTCGGTCGTAGCATGAGCTCCCATGCTAATCATTATCTCCTTCATGTCCCATTGTCCGCCCCATGCGGCATTCATGGCATTGGGGGTACCGTCACTGTTATATGTGCCGATAATCAGCACCGGTTGTGGGAGTACCCACGGCTTTTGTCCAAAACTTTTCATCATATTACTTGCTTATAACTTACATCTTTATATAAATATATAATACAGCCCACAAAGGTAGGCAAAAAATCCCAATTACCAGTGATTGGTAGGGGATATTCCTTTTTAAGTGATAAACAAGGTTCAAAGTTCAAGGTTCAAAGTTCAAGGTAAGGTGTCCGATTTGTGGTATCCTGTTTTATGATTTCCGTAGACTGAGTATCTACAACTCCTCCCCTGTTTATAGGGGAGGGGGACCGCCGCCCGAATAAGAGTGGCGTGCGGTGGAGGAGTTCCGTTGGATTATTCGCTTTTTTTTCAACTCCTTCACCACTCGCCCACAGGTTATTTGGGGCGGTGGTCCCCTTCCTCTATGAACAGAGGAAGAGTGTTAGTTACTACTGAACCTCATAGACTTACGCATTGAATCAGAACGAAAAACAGGGGCCTTCAAATTGGACACCCTAAGTTCAAAGTTCAAATAGGATTCCTAGGTTCGAGTGCTCGCTGATGAAGCAAAACATCAGATGGCCATTCACCCGGCAGTTTGGGAATACTCCCTAAAAAAGCAAAGCCGCCTTCGGTGTCTCCCGAAAGCGGCTTTGTTATCGGTAGAAAGCGGTTCCGTGGGGCGGCGGAGCCGCTTTCATTCTTCATTCTTTACTCTTTATTCTTCACTTACCCTCGCTTTTCCGCTTTCCCGTCGTCCGTCAGGATAAGTCACGACGTAGAGATACATGGCAGGAACTTGGCCCACCTTCACCGTTGCCTCTCCATCCACAAATCGGGCTTCGCCTACCTTGATTGCATCCATGGTATAGACTTCCAGCTTCACGGCATTGGGGGCGGTGCAGTGGAGGGTGGAGAATGTAGTACGGATTTGTAAATCCTGTCTTGTTAGGTCTCTAATCTGTTTGGGATTCACTACCGTGAATGTGTATGTGAATGTTGTGTCGATATTTGTCGGAGCACTGCCATTGAGACCGCGAATGTTATGATGTAAAGTATAATCACCCTCTTTCAGTTTTCCCAATGTCAGAGTTTTTGTTTGGTTGAATGTTGCGATACCAGGCCAATACCTATTGTAGGTACCACTGGTGTAGATTGTATTTCCGACGATACTATCCAATTGTTGTTTGTAAGTGTCATTCCCTTGGAATATTCCCAATTCAATGGCAAATTCGATTTTGTCATCGGTAGAAGGATTTTTGAGGGTTGGACTGCCTTTGATGACAACGGGTGTGTAAGGGTATTCACTTTTAACCTCTTTTTTATAGATATATTCATTGTTAGAGATGACACTCTGTAATTCAATCTTAGTTCCCATTCTCATGATGGAATTATCATGAATCCCCATTTCTAAAGAACCGATACCCTCTATCCATTTGTCCATAGCAGGGGTGATACCTGAATCAGAAGTCCAAATTCCCATAGAAAGACATTTGCGTGAAACACCGTCATTCAGAACAATGGTGCTGACTTCAGTCACGGCTAACACTTCAGTTCTGTCAACATGGAAGGTATCTCCTACTTGTAGTCCAAAGTCGAACATTTTCTTGCCATTCCGATAGAAAGCCTCTCCTTCTTGATGGCAATATTCGAAGGATTCACGTTCCTCTCCATATTCATTTATGGTCTTGCAATGAAGCTTTTTGCGTGTTTCTCCATTCACAATCGTATCCCCTTCAATTCTCATTTTGTGGGTAATCATTGGTGCGTATGGATACACTATTTGACTGTGTGTTGTCCATTCCTTTCCTTCTTCAATGAGCAGAATGGTTTGTCTTTCACTCCTCGTCACCGCCTTTGCCATCATCATGTATTGTTTGTAGATGGGCACGTCGTTCTGCTCGGCCAGCGTCACTTTGTAGTAGTCCTCGGTGAATCCGGGGATGCGGATGTCCACGTTGTGCAGAATCATGTCCGTGCTCTCGGGGTCCATGTCAAAGCGTTGCAGGTGTACCGAGTCGCCGATGATTTGGCAATGGATGTAGTGCTTGTCGTATCCGCGTGCCATCAGCGTTCCTTTGATGCGCAGGTACTCCCCCTCGATGGTCATGGTGAACTCCTGCTTGGCGGGCTTCACAGACGACAGCATGTCGTCCACCGCCGGATTGTGCGGAAACTCCGTCACATTGTCCCCCTCGTGTATGGTGGGCACATAGATGACAGGTTTGCTGGGCACATCGGGTCTCACCACCTCGCCCGTATCCACGGGTTCGTAGTGTGTGGTGTCCACAGGCGGGATATATACCGTCGTGTCTTTGGGCGCCACATACTCGGCTGTGTCAGTTTCCACGGTCAGAAACTGGTTCCATGTTTCGCTTGCCCGTCCGCTCAGCAGACCGGCAATCATCAATAAGAATAAGGTAAATCTCTTCATGGCAATAATATTTTTTTGTTGTTTGCATCGGCAAATGTAGCGGTTATTATTTGCCAGTGCAAACTTTTGGTGGGTTATTTTCTTTCCTTGGGTACAGTCTGGCTTCTAGTTTCTTTATAATTTGGTTTTGTATATCGCTAATAATGAAGCTTGTTGGTGGAAAAATAAGAGTTGGGACAGTTGAAATATAATATGAGTCTTTCCCGACAGTTTTCTCCTTTTTCGTTCTTCACTCTTCGTTCTTCACTCTTCACTTATCATCGCCTTTCCACTTTCCCGCCGTCCGTCTGGATAAGTCACGATGTAGAGATACATAGCAGGAACTTCGCCCACCTTCACCGTTGCCTCTCCATCCACAAAGCGGGTTTCGCCCACCTTGATGGCATCCATGGTATAGACTTCCAGCTTCACGGCATCGGGGGCGGTGCAGAGGAGGGATGCGCCTATAGTCTGTATGTTGGAGCATTCTTTGTTCAAAGATACCACTTTATCTGTTCGCTGTGTGGTGCAATCAATAAAGTCGGGATGTAGGTACAATATCTCTTCATCTTGGCAAAGGCAAGTGATACGGCTTGGTGTGAGCATTTTTCCTGAAGCAGAACCGAAACCATCAAAAGGGAGTACGCGAGTGAGAGAACCGATTCCTTCCACCCAAATGTCTTCACGTTCTCCTTTTACAAATATCCGTTTGCGCATCGTTCCATTAATTTCCACCAGATCTACTTTTGTAACGGTGCAAGTGTCATATTTGACTATTGGAGCGGAAGGGGTGAAAGCATCTTGGTACCAATATGATAATAAAGGTATTTGGTCACCTTCTTGTGCCGTAAAGTCATAACAAAGTTCTATGCCATGATTGAATGTGTCTATAACATATACTTTACCGTTGAATTCCTGCATATGATTAAAAAAATTACCAGAGTCACTTGTTGTGCTGCCAAGAACAAATGTTCCGGGTCTGATTTCTTCATTTAGCACAAAGTGTTGGAAGCGGCCATTGGAGGTTTCATTATAGCCCCAATTTTGTGCCCATGACATACCTGCTTTTAACCACGGAGTAGCATCTGGGTCGGCCACATCGCCATTGAAATAGATGGTTTTCCCATCTGATACCACTTGATATACTCTTTCCCATCCAGAAGAACCATCTGTAGGATATTGATCCCAAGGCGAGAAGAATGCCGATTTACTACTTCCTATACCTTCAATCCATTGTTCACCATATTCAAATTCTATCACCTTACGACCATTTATCTCATAGGTGTCTTTTACCACACATGGATAGAAGTAAAGTTCATAATCATCACTAAAATCAGGATCAATATAGTCTGGAATAATATAATCCGGTTTAATATCCTTTGTGTAACCAGCGAAAAACTCATTGGAATAAATAATATCACCGACTTGCAAGGTAAAATCATAAAGCAGGTAAGGTGTATCTTTTTTTAATGCATACGGATAATTCTCATTGGGATAATACCAGACCTGTCCGTTATGCTCGCGGATTGCCCCATAAGATTTTCCATTCACATAAAAAGATTTGTATGTTTCTCCATTGCAAATAGTATCTTCTCCCAAGCTGTAACATACTGGTGTATTGCTGTATTTGTTGTTCCCAAACAGGAGATTTTCGTAATGTCTGTTTGCATACCATTTTGTCCCCGTCACAGAGAATTCGGTTGGTTTGTAGGTGGTACTCCTCGTCACCACCTTTGCCATCATCATGTATTGCTTGTAGATGGGCACGTCGTTCTGTTCGGCCAGCGTCACTTTGTAGTAGTCCTCGGTGAATCCGGGGATGCGGATGTCCACGTTGTGCAGAATCATGTCCGTGCTTTCGGGGTCCATATCAAAGCGTTGCAGGTGTACCGAGTCGCCGATGATTTGGCAATGGATGTAGTGCTTGTCGTATCCGCGTGCCATCAGCGTTCCTTTGATGCGCAGGTACTCTCCTTCGATGGTCATGGTGAACTCCTGCTTGGCAGGCTTCACAGACGAAAGCATGTCGTCCACCGCCGGATTGTGCGGAAACTCCGTCACATTGTCCCCCTCGTGTATGGTGGGCACATAGATGACAGGTTTGCTGGGCACATCGGGTCTCACCACCTCGCCCGTATCCACGGGTTCGT
>JAFXDL010000203.1 GCA_017516265.1 Bacteroidaceae bacterium | reverse complement strand
GCTGGCCTCAACGAGAGCGGCAACATCCCCGTCAAAATCGTCTATAAAGGCACAGCCAACAGCTCGAAGGAAGTGGAAGCCGTCATGAATGCTGCCAACAACGACGAGAAGTGCGTCGGCATCATCACCTGGATGCACACATTCTCACCAGCCAAGATGTGGATTAAGGGTCTTCAGGCTCTTCAAAAACCGCTTCTCCACTTCCACACTCAGTATAATGCTGAGATTCCTTGGGAAACAATCGATATGGACTTCATGAACCTCAACCAGTCTGCTCACGGTGACATCGAGTTCGGTCACATCTGCACTCGTATGCGTGTACCTCGCAAAGTTGTTTGCGGTTACTGGAAGAATACAGAAGTACAGGAGAAGATTGCTGTTTGGGCACGTGTGGCTGCAGGTGTTGCCGATGCCAAGAATACTCGATGCCTCATGTTCGGTATGAATATGAACAATGTTGCCGTTACCGATGGTGACCGCGTAGAGTTCGAACAGCGCATGGGATATCATGTTGACTACTATCCCGTTTCTTCATTGATGGATTATCTCAAGAAAGTAACAGATGAAGAAGCTGACGCTCTCGTTGAAGAGTATAAGAAAGCCTACGAAATCAAGATTGACGAAAGTGGCGAAGAGGTATATTGGGAAAAGGTTAAAAATGCGGCTAAGGCCGAAATCGCATTGCGTCGCGTATTGAAGGATGAAGGTGCAACAGCTTTCACCACCAACTTTGATGACCTCGGTGATGCTGACATCAACGACCCCAATTTCGTAGGTTTCGATCAGATTCCTGGTCTTGCTTCACAGCGTCTCATGGCCGAAGGTATCGGTTTTGGTGCTGAAGGTGACTGGAAGACAGCTTGTCTCTGCCGCACACTTTGGGTTATCCAGCACGGTATGCCCATCGGTTGCTCATTCCTCGAGGACTACACCCTCAACTTTGCCGGTGACCAGTCTTCTTGCCTCCAGAGCCACATGCTTGAGATTTGTCCGCTCATTGCCAAAGAAGAAAAGCCCAAACTTGAGGTACATTTCCTCGGTATTGGTATCCGCAAGCAACAGACAGCCCGTCTGGTGTTCACCTCAAAGGTAGGTCGTGGTATCAAGGCTACCGTTGTTGACCTTGGCAACCGCTTCCGTCTTATCTCTCAAGAGGTTGAGTGCATCGAACCGAAACCCATGCCTAACCTTCCCGTTGCCTCTGCCCTTTGGATTCCTCAGCCCACATTCGAAATTGGTGCCGGCGCATGGATTCTTGCAGGTGGTACCCACCACAGTGCATTCTCTTACGACATCACTGAAGAGTATTGGGAAGATTTCGCAGAGATTGTTGGTATCGAATATATCAAAATCAACAAGGATACTACCATCAGTTCATTCAAGCAGGAGCTTCGCATGAACGAGGTGTATTACATGCTGAACAAGGCACTTTGCTAATTTAATTTAAGTTGGCAAGTTGACAAGTACAAGTTGACAAGGATTCGGATTCGTTTCATATTCCTTGGTTAACTTGTCAACTTGTTAACTTGTCAACTGATTACTATTAATTATGGAAGAAAAAATTGTCATTGGCTTCGAATATGGAAGTGACTCGGCACGTGCGATAGTCGTGAATGCCCTGAACGGAGACATTCTGGCTAGCTCCGTCAAGTTATATCCACGTTGGAAAATGGGGCTGTACTGCAATCCTAAGATTAATCAGTACCGCCAACACCCGATGGACTACCTTGAAGTATTGGAAGACAGTGTACGCGAAGCTCTCGGCAAATGTCCTCCGGGCACAGCAGAGAAGGTTCAGGGCATAGCCTTCAACACGACAGGCTCTACTCCCGTATTCACGGATGAAACAGGTACTCCCCTCGCCCTTCTGCCCGAGTTCTTCGAAAATCCCAATGCCATGTTCATCCTTTGGAAGGATCATACGGCCGTGAAAGAAGCCGCAGAAATCAACAAGCTCTGCAAAGAGTGGGACGTTGACTACGTGGCTTACGAAGGTGGTGTATATTCTTCCGAATGGTTTTGGGCAAAAGCATTGCATGTGCTCCGAAAAGATGAAGAAATCCGCAAGGCGGCCTACTCCATCGTAGAGCACTGTGAATGGTTACCAGCCATTCTCACAGGTGTCACCTCTTCCAAAGACATCGTGCGCAGCCGTTGTGCTGGCGGACACAAGGCCATGTGGCATCCCAAGTGGGGCGGACTTCCTTCCGAGGAGTTCCTCACCACGCTCGATCCCTTGTTGGCCGGTTTCCGTGACCGTCTGTTCACAGAGACAGAGACAGCCGACAAGCCCGTAGGCAAACTTTGCCCCGAATGGGCAGCCCGTTTGGGATTGAGCACGGATGTGGTGATAGCAGGCGGAGCTTACGATTGCCACATGGGAGCCGTAGGTGCCGGTGTCACCCCTCACACCCTTGTCCATGTCATCGGAACTTCCACCTGTGATGTTATGGTATCTCCTCACAAGGAGGTTGGTCACAGGCTCATCAAAGGCATTTGCGGACAAGTCGACGGTTCAGTTATTCCCGGCATGGTCGGTTTCGAGGCTGGCCAATCAGCTTTCGGTGACATCTATGCCTGGTTCAAACGTGTGCTTGAGTTTCCCCTCAAACAAATTATCGGGAAAACCGAGCTGATTGATTTCAACACCCGTGCCGCCCTCATTGATGAAGCCTGCGAACAGATTATCCCGGCCCTCACCGCAGAAGCCGAGAAGATACCTCTGAGCGAAAGCACCGTTATTGCGACCGATTGGATGAACGGTCGACGCACTCCCAATGCCAACCAATTACTGAAGGGCACCATCACTGGTATTACCCTCGGCACCTCGGCCCCACAGATCTTCCGTGCATTGGTCGAGGCCACCGCATTCGGCACCAAAGCCATCGTTGACCACTTCATCAACGAAGGTGTGCGTATCGACAACGTCATCGGCATCGGAAGCATTGCATTGAAGTCCCCCTTCGTTATGCAGACCCTCTGCGATGTGTTGAATATGCCCATCAAGGTGTGCAAAACCGATCAGGCCAGTGCACTCGGTGCAGCCATGTTTGCCGCAACGGCTGCCGGCATATATAATAAGGTAGAAGATGCCATTGATGCCATGAACTCCGGTTTCTCCAAAGAGTATCTGCCCAATGCAGAAAACACCCGCATTTATGCCGACATCTACGAGAAGTACATCAAGGTAGGACAATTTACCGAAAAAAAGCTATTTAATTAATTGAAAGTTGATTCACTATAAATTAAAAAACAACATGAATTTAGAAGCAAAATCAACCATCGAGTCAGGCAAAGCCATTCTTGGTATCGAGTTTGGTTCAACCCGCATCAAAGCGGTGCTGATTGATGAAGAAAACAAACCCATTGCCCAAGGAAGCCACACTTGGGAAAACCAACTCGTTGATGGTCTGTGGACATACAGTGTAGAAGCCATATGGTATGGCCTCCAAGATTGTTATGCCGACCTCCGCAAGAATGTCAACGAACTGTATGACATCGAAATCGAGACATTGGCCGCCATCGGTGTCAGCGCCATGATGCACGGCTACATGGCCTTCAACGAGAAGGAGGAAATCCTTGTTCCCTTCCGTACATGGAGAAACACCAACACAGGCCAGGCAGCCGCCGCATTGTCCGAATTGTTCGTTTACAACATCCCCTTGCGTTGGAGCATCTCACACCTCTATCAAGCCATTCTGAACAACGAAGAGCATGTGAACCAAATCAACTTCCTCACCACCTTGGCAGGATACATCCATTGGCAGATTACCGGCAAGCGAGTGCTCGGTGTTGGCGATGCATCAGGTATGATTCCTGTTGACCCCAAGACCAAGACCTATTCAGCAGAAATGGTCAACAAGTTCGACAATCTGATTGCCCCCAAGGGCTTCGAATGGAAGCTCCTCGATATTCTCCCCCAAGTGCTCGTTGCTGGCGAGAATGCAGGTTTCCTCACTCCCGAAGGTGCCAAAAAGCTCGACGTATCGGGCCACTTGAAGCCTGGTATCCCTGTATGTCCTCCCGAAGGTGATGCAGGCACAGGTATGGTAGCTACCAATGCCGTAAAGCAGCGCACAGGTAATGTGTCGGCCGGCACTTCATCATTCTCTATGATTGTGTTAGAGAAAGACCTCTCCAAACCTTACGAGATGATTGACATGGTAACCACTCCCGACGGTAGTTTGGTGGCCATGGTACATTGCAACAACTGCACTTCCGACCTCAATGCATGGGTTAACCTCTTCAAGGAGTATCAGGAGTTGCTGGGCATCCCCGTAGATATGAACGAAGTGTATGGCAAACTCTACAACAACGCCCTCAAGGGTAACCCCGATTGTGGAGGTCTCATCTCATACAACTACATCTCAGGTGAACCTGTTACAGGTCTGGCCGAAGGTCGTCCCCTCTTTGTCCGCTCTGCAGGCGACAAGTTCAACCTTGCCAACTTCATGCGTGCCCATCTCCATGCCTCTGTAGGTGTGCTCAAGATTGGTAATGACATACTCTTCAACGAAGAGAAGATTAAGGTTGACCGCATCACAGGTCACGGTGGTCTCTTCAAGACTGCCGGTGTCGGCCAGCGCATTCTTGCTGCCGCCATCAACTCCCCCATTTCTGTAATGGAAACAGCTGGTGAGGGTGGCCCGTGGGGTATGGCTCTATTGGCTTCATACTTAGTGAACAATCCTAAGGGATTACCTTTGGACGAGTATCTCGACCGTGTAGTCTTTGCAGGCAACACAGGTGTAGAGATAGCTCCCACGCCCGAAGACGTAGAAGGCTTCAACAAGTACATCGAAAACTACAAGGCTTGCCTCGGCATCGAGGAAGCTGCGGTGAATTGCAAAAAGTAAGTAATAACGGACCCAACCCATCCCTCCCTGTGAGGG
>JAFXDL010000202.1 GCA_017516265.1 Bacteroidaceae bacterium | reverse complement strand
TGGCCGCTCTGCCAATGATGGCCCAGCAGAAAGCTTCTGTCACCGTACATCCCGAACAGGGAAAAGAGATTATCAGTAAGCACATCTATGGTCAGTTTGCCGAACACTTGGGCACTTGTATCTATGGTGGTCTTTGGGTAGGAGAGAACTCGTCCATCCCCAACACAAACGGTTATCGCAATGATGTGCTTGAGGCATTGAGAAACTTGCAGATTCCTAACCTTCGTTGGCCGGGCGGATGTTTTGCCGACGAATACCATTGGATGGATGGCATTGGTCCCAAGGAAAATCGTCCCCGTATGGTGAACAACAACTGGGGTGGCACCGTGGAGGACAATAGTTTTGGTACACACGAATTCTTGAACCTGTGCGAATTGCTCGGATGCGAGCCTTACGTAAGTATGAACGTGGGTAGTGGTACCGTGCAGGAGACAGCCCAATGGGTTGAGTATATGACCGCTGAGGACGGACCTATGGCCAAGTTGCGTAAGCAAAACGGACGTGAAAAGCCTTGGAAAGTGAAATTCATCGGCGTGGGTAACGAAAGTTGGGGATGTGGTGGAAACATGCGTCCCGAGTATTATGCAGACCTCTATCGCCGCTATCAGACCTATTGCCGCGAATATAATGGAAACCGTCTGTTCAAGATTGCCAGCGGTGCGAGTGACTATGACTACAATTGGACTGAAGTGTTGATGAAGAATGCCGCAGGTCAGATGCAGGGTCTTTCACTTCACTACTACACTTGTGCCGGATGGACAGGCAGCAAGGGATCAGCTACCAAGTTCGATGAAGCACAATACTATTGGGCATTGGGCAAGTGTCTCGAAATCGAAGAAGTGATTCAGAAGCACATCGCCATTATGGACAAGTATGACCGTCGCAAACGCGTCGCACTGATGTTGGACGAGTGGGGTACTTGGTGGGATGAAGAGCCGGGAACTATCCGCGGACACCTCTATCAGCAGAATACCATGCGCGACGCTTTCGTTGCAGCTCTTTCGCTGAACGTTTTCCACAAATATACCGATCGTTTGAAGATGACCAACATTGCTCAGATTGCCAATGTATTGCAGAGTATGATTCTCACCAAGGATGACAAGATGGTGCTGACTCCCACCTACCATGTATTCGACATGTATAAGGTGCATCAGGAAGCTACCCATCTGCCTCTCACACTTGCTTGTGACACCATGACCGCCCGTAGCGACTATTTTGGACGCAAGGAGGGTGAGCGCAAACTTCCAATGCTCAGTGCGACCGCTTCACGTGACAAGAATGGCATTATCCACATCTCTTTGGCTAACGTCAGCTTGAAGGAAACAAGCGAAATTGAGCTCAATCTTGACAATATCAAGGTGAAAGAAGTTGCTGGCACCATTCTTGTATCAAAGAATATCGATGACTACAACACATTTGAAAAACCCGACCTCGTGAAACCTCAGCCATTCAAAGGTGCCAAGGTGAGCAAGGGTACTTTGAAAGTGAAACTTCCCGCCATGTCTATCGTTACATTGGAAGTGAAGTAATGCTATATTAGTGTGAGTTCGATACAAGAGAGAGACGTCTGTCTGGAGGTTTTGAAAATACGTCTAAGACCGGTCAAATTCTATCAGGTGTCCGAGAAAATTCTTTCAGCTGATAGAGAAAATTCTTTCAGTTGATATCCTGAACTCGATCAGCTGATAGATTTTGATGGGACACCAGATAAATTTCACGCTTATATCGGACTTACGTTATATTGGTGAAGAACGAAGAGTGAAGAATCCTATAGTCAGTACATTAGGGAATTCTTCACTCTTCGTTCCTTTTATTCTTCGTTCAAAAAACGTACTCAAAATTTTGTTGTTTCAAGGAAAAGCATTACTTTTGCATCCGATTTGGAAAAATGAGGTTTGCCGAAATAACTCAGTTGGTAGAGTAGCTCATTCGTAATGAGCAAGTCGCGGGTTCGAGTCCCGCTTTCGGCTCAAAGATAAAAGGGTGTATTTTTGATACACCCTTTTTCTTTTTGTAATCTATTACTTGATTTCAATGTTTCTTACACTCTCCACCTTGGTTTCAGGCTTCATCTTGGGAAGTTTGATTTTCAACACTCCGTCGCTCACCTTGGCGCAGATGTTTTCCTTATCCACATCATCGGGTAGGATGAGGGTTTGCTGAAACTTACTGTACGAGAACTCGCGACGCAAATAGCGTGCTTCCTTCTCCTCGTCTTTCTTGTCCATTTTTGCTTCACCCTCTTTGCTTTCACACTTGCCATCGGTGCATTTGCACTTCTTTTCCATTGTAATCACCAAGTCGTTATCCTTGTTGATATGGATGTCAAAGTCATCCTTACACATCCCGGGTGCGGCCACCTCCACTTTGTAGCATTTTTCTGTCTCCATCACATTGATAGCCGGTGCGGTAGCATTGGCCTTCATCACCCAATTGGTGTCAAAAAAGTCATTGAAGATGCTGGGCAACCAACTCTGTCCGGCATTACGTTTCATAGGCATCATAATCGTTTTTCTCCTTTTTAATTAATCAGTTTAACAATCCGTTCACTATTACTTTTTGATGAATGCCTCAGCCGTCCAACCCTTTATCGCCTGTTTCATAAGGGGAGAACTGGTGTCACGCTAGCCATCCGGGCCTCCCTCAATCGTGGTAGGTTCTGTTCATTTGCTCAATGTCAATAAAACAGTTGAAGCGGAGCTGAACCGGCCTTTGGCATTCATCCACATAAATGGATAAACGGACCATTAGGTTCAACACCGCTTCAAGGATTTAACAAGGATTTAATAACGAAAAACGTTTTTTCTGTCGAATCCTATTTTCTTTTAATTATACCAATTTGAACACAATGCGGAAAACTCCGTGTTCATCGTAGCGCCAGCTATTGATTTTGAAGGTACCAATCTCGCGCGTGTTTTCTACGTGAGCACCAATGCAGGCACACACGTCATAGTCACCAATGCGCACCATGCGTAAAGTGGCGCTGGCGTCATCTGGCAACTTGCTGGTATCTACTTCGGGTGGCAAATCTTCACGTGTGGCAAACTCATATGTCACGGGCAACTCTTGTGCTATCACTTCGTTCATCTGTCGTTCAATCTCCTGCACTTGCTCTTCTGTGGGGCATTCAGGTAGTGGCCAACTGATTTTACTCTTCTTGCGCTCGATGTGTGCATTGCGCGATCGTTCACATCCGAACATCCTTATCATCGTCTGGTTCAACAGATGCTCAGCCGTATGACTGGGCGGATATTCCTGTTTGTTGTGGTCGTTGAGAATTGGTTCTTCCATCGAATATTTATTCTTTATCATGTTTTACCTTGCAAAAATATCTAATATCAGCGAAACAACCAACGATTTCATGGATAATCACAGATTTTGCACTATCTTTGCGCACAATATAATATAAGGTATAGAGATTATGGCATTCGAAGCATCAAGACGTGACTGGAGTGAATTATACGCATTCTTCCGCCTGCTGGCCGATGGCTATGTGTGCGCAGGAAAGGCTGACGGTACCCCAGACGAAGAGAAGAAACTGGCCGTGGCCATGGTGCAACGTGAGGAGCACGACGGCACACGACGATATATTATTGAAGGTGAAAACATCCACATCGTAGGAGAGGGTAGAGACGAACGTTTTCCCCGTGAAGATTTTGTTACCGTGGCAATGCTTGTTGGCGACATGCTGAAGCAGGGTGGAGGTGAGGAGGAGTTGACTTCGCCCGAAGGGGTGGAGGAGTTCCTCGATGCTGTAGCCATCTACAACCTGGAGGCCAAGACGGACGACCGTACAGACTTCTACGTAGCTTTTTGGAGTGTGGATGCTCCTCTCGTAGGTTTCCGTTCCTATTCGCGCTTTGGTAGTATGATTCCTCTGCTCGACGGTGGACGGGCGGCTAACATCAAGTTTGAACAGACAGGTGTACGTTTCCCTAATCCTACGGTGAACAAAATCAATTGTCTGGATACTCCTAATGAAGTGCTCGACCGTATGTTGATGATTGAGCGTATGGGCGGCACATTGAAGTTCAGCGATGTGGCCGACAAGGTCTTCCGTAGCAACCTGCTGATGATAGACCTCCACTTCCCCCGCATCGTGGCCGAAATGTTGCGCACCATGTACTATGAAGGCATCACCCGCATCCCTGAACTGACCGAGCGTATCAAGGAAATCAATCCTCTGAAGATAAAGACCGAACTCATTACCAAGCACCGTTTCTACGAGTTTAAGGTGAAGCAGTTCCTCATGGCATTGGCCATGGGTATGCGTCCCGCCAAACTCTACAATGGCACCGACTCGGCCGTAGAGGGATTCATCTACACCGACGCAGAAGGTCGTACCATCTGCTACCACAAGGCTGACCGACAGACATTCGAAGACTTCCTCTACAACCATACCCGCTTGGAGAAAGGCCCGCTCGAAAAGGACAAGTATGGCTACCTTGAACGCGAAAACAACCTCTTCTACTTCAAACTCAACTTGAAGGTGGGGTTTGTGAAGAGGAGCAAGTGAGGCGGACTTCATCCCGACCTGCGGACTCCATCCCAACCTTCCCCAAGGGGAAGGAGTAGATAGTTTCATACTCAGTGTATAACAACATAATAGATTTGCTTATGATGGACGATTTTGAGGACATAATGGATGACTATTTCGAATATAAAATTGTCTCCGGCGAACTCGATGACGAGGAAAAAGACCGTAAAAAGGAAGACAAAGATAAAAATTCCACAACGGAAGAATACGATTTTAAACACTAATTAAATATACAAACAAACAGGACATTTCCCTCCCCTCCCTTGTGGAGGGGCAAGGGCGAGGATCCTCTTAAATTAGAAGCTATGTTATTCGATCAAATCAGCAACGACATCAAAGAGGCCATGAAGGCCCGTGACAAAGTGCGCTTGGAGACCTTGCGCAATGTGAAGAAAGTATTCTTGGAGGCCAAGACGGCTCCAGGAGCCAACGATGAACTCTCTGACGAGGCAGCTCTCAAGATTATCCAAAAACTGGCCAAGCAGGGACGTGATGCGGCCTCCATCTACGAAGGGCAGGGACGTGCCGACCTTGCCGCTGATGAGTTGGCGCAGGTGAGTGTGCTCGAAGGCTATATGCCCAAGCAGATGAGTGCCGAAGAATTGAAAGCGGCATTGACTGAGATTATTGCCCAAGTGGGTGCCGCAGGCCCTCAAGATATGGGCAAAGTGATGGGTGTAGCCACCAAACAATTGGCTGGACGCGCCGAGGGACGTGCCATCTCGGCTTGTGTGAAGGAATTGTTGGCAAAGTAAAAGAAAAGAAGACCCTCCCCCTTACCCCTCCCAAGGGAGGGGCGTAGATAGTAAAGCTAATTACAAGCAAAATACTATTCACTCCCATCCCTTGGGAGGGGTAAGGGGGAGGGTCTGTAGAGTCTGTTTAATTTCATGAACTCCAAACTTCTTGGCCACCTGGCATGCTTCATCGCATACTCTATCTTTGGCATCAACATCATCGTCTGTAAAGACCTGACGAGCAGCCATCTCATTTCCCCTATGGCACTCTTTTGCCTGCGCTCCATCGGTGCAGGGTTGCTCTTTTGGCTTATCTCCCTGTTTACTCCTGGTGAGAAAGTCGAGCGGAAGGATTTTTTGAAGATATTCTTTGCCTCTGTGCTTGGCTTTTTCCTCACGCAGATTACTTTCCTTATCGCTATCCCAGACATCACTCCCATGGATT
>JAFXDL010000201.1 GCA_017516265.1 Bacteroidaceae bacterium | reverse complement strand
TACCCAGCTGCTTGGTAGTAAACAGAATCTGAGCAGTGGTGAAGCAATATTCGGATTTCTTGATGTCGTCTGTTTCAAGTTCTATGGCTTGATCCATGAATTCGATGGCTTTGTTTGAGTCACCTCTTTTGAAGTAGCGGTTTGCGCATCCTGCGGCAGAACCAGCTGTCGGCTCGATGTTGTGAGCATATTCTGCAGCTGACATATATGCTTCCTGATCTTTACATCCGATTTTTGCCATAACGTTGATGACCTGTTTCAGATACTCCAGATTCTCCTTGTTGGCTTCAACTTGGGGAGCATAGATGGCTTGCAAGCTTTCGCAATTGGCAGCACCACTATTGATGAAATATCCGTCAATGTTGGTCTTTACCTTATCCCACATGTCAGCAATCTTTTCGTATGTAGCAGCATTGGCGTCACCTTTAGCTGCGTTTTCCTTAGCTTTGTTATAGTTGTTTGCTGCTAATTCAGAGGTTTGCAGATAATCTTTGATTACTTGCTCTTTGTGGGTCTCTTTTTGTTTGGCGATGGATGATGATACGCGCATCAGGTCGAGCATAATCTGGTGTCCGGCATTCTCGGGATCCATGTTCAATACCTCCAGCAAAACTGCGTGTGCTTCCAAAGCTTTAGGCTTGGCAAGTGTCAGGTAAGCATGTGAGCGCTCCTCCATAATTTTAGCTTTGGTCAGAGGACGTTTGCGGAAAGCATTAACGGCATCCAAGTATTCGATGTGGCGGTCGTATGTGCCCAACAGTTCTTGAACCAGAGCTGATTTCTTGGTTTCGTCAGTCTCTGCTTTGATCAGAGCTTCCAAAATGTCGGCACCTACGGAGTACATGTCGATTCGGGCGGCCGGGTGGTTGTAGAATACGGCTTTCCAAGGTTCGTATGCTTCGGCATAGTTTTTTGTTTTTACGTGCTCTTGATACAAACTGATGTTCTGGAGACATTTGATGCTGTCTTCTCCATGACCAAATCTGTCTGCTTCTGCAATTGTTTGTGCAGAGGCACTTGTTGCACCGATTGCTAATGCAAACAAGAAGGTTTTCATCTTTGCTTTCATGAATTTTAGTTTTTATTTGTTTAGTGATTTATTATTTTCCTTTTATTATTGTTTTGGCGGGTGAGTGTTATCTGATCTTTTGCTTCATGAACCAACGTTCATTGAACGTCAATCCGACACTCAGACGCAAGTAATTCTCTGTAAGTACTCCTTTGACTTTGGGGTCGATTTTTACCCATTCGCCAGTGATACTGATGATGGAGTGTTGGGTCATCCATCCCCAGCTAGAACTGATGGGGAAGGTAACTCCGGCTCCTATGCCATATTCGTGTGCGGCTTCTTGGCCATTCACTTTCACATAGGGCTTTGAATAATGTGCTCCGGCACTGTATTTTATCTGTTTGAAAAAGTTGTTGGACATGGGGTCGGGATGAAATTGTACTCCTACAGCACATTTCATTCTGTCGGCCAAGTCTCCTTCTTTTCCAAAGAAGCGTGTGCTTCCGAATTTTTGCAATAGGAAATCGGCTCCCACAATCAATCGGTTGTCATACATGTAGGTGAGTCCTACACCGAAAGCATGTGGAAGTTGGAAAGCTTTGTTTATGTGGTTTACACTATCGGCAATGACGTTGCTTCCATTCAACTTTTGATTGGAGATGTAGGAGTTGATGGCGTGAAGGTCTTGTCCCAAAGAGTAGGTGGCTCCTAAGGTCACGATATTTTTGGGATTGAATGCCATGGTGTATTGTGCTCCGAAGTCCAGTTTGATGTCGCTGATCTCGGCATAATAAGTGCGGGCAAGTGAATGCATCGTAGCATCGCTGAAATTGGCGGTCACTTTGTGTGAGAAGTTTCCGAACAGGTAAGAGGCATTGACTCCTACAGACAGATTGGGGAGTAGCTTGTATCCCACACCCATAAATGCCTGATGAAGTCCGCCATTTCCCGTATAAGCTCTTGTTACGGTTGTGGGGTCGTCCCATTCGCTTTGAGCAGGTATGTCCGAAGTTGACTTGAAACTGTATCCAACACTTGAATAGGGCAGAAACCCGATGGTCATACCCATGTTTCTGAACAGTCGGAATTGCATGGCCAAATAGTCAAAACTGGAGTTCTTGACATTCAATTTGGTCGTTCCGTCGCTAAAGTTGGCATTTTGTAGTGAGATGCCAGCTTCGAACAAGAAAGTCAAAGTGTCTACTGCTGTATATGAGGCCGGATTGCTCACATTGATTTGTGTATGGTTGCGCAATCCGATGCCAATCCCGCCCATAGACATGTTGCCACCCAAGTTTTGGTCGGCCAACTGACCGAATCCATATCGGGTGAGGGGAGAGTTCGCTCCGTTTTGTCCCCAGGCACAAGTAATTGTCAAGCAGGCAAATAATATCGCGCCCAGCGTCTTACGAATGTGTATCATTATAGTTCAATATTCTGTTCAATCCTTTTAAGACAAGAAATTTGTCTGCAAAGATGCTATTTTTTCTTGGTGTATCAAAATAAAAACTGTCA
The DNA here is from genome assembly GCA_017516265.1 of Bacteroidaceae bacterium. Lineage (GTDB taxonomy): Bacteria > Bacteroidota > Bacteroidia > Bacteroidales > Bacteroidaceae > Phocaeicola_A. Next base: position 5,396 of record JAFXDL010000201.1, on the reverse strand, counting down.
CCTCCTGTTAAAAAAACAAAAAGATGAGGATTCTTTTGTCGAGCCGATTGGATATATCCTTCGATTTCCATCTGTACTCCTTGTATGGCACCAGCCCTTATGGCGGTTTCGGTGCTGTTTCCCCACGAAGGGATTTCTCCTTCAAGGGGTATTAGTGGCAATTTGTCTGTAAAGGCATGCATGGCTTTCAACCGCATGCTTATTCCTGGTGAGATGTTTCCTCCCAGATAATTGCCGTTTGCGTCAATGTAATCATAAGTGATGCATGTCCCGGCATCAATGACCAGCGCATCGTGTTGAGGAGATAAAGTGTGGGCGGCTATGACGGCGGCCAATCGGTCAGCTCCCAATGTCTTTGGGGTCTTGTATAAGTTATTGACGGGTATAGGTGTTTCGGATGTCAACTGTATCAGCCGGATGTCCAACATGCGCAGGTGTTGGAGCATTTCGCTCGTTAGGGTAACAACTGATGCGATGATACCCTGTGTCAGCGGATATTTCTCAGAAATCTCCTTCAATGCCTCCAGTGAATGGTTAGGGCTGTAGGCTATTTCTTTCAGTTCTTCCCCTTCGAAGACGGCTATTTTGGCCGCAGTATTTCCTATATCAATAACTAAATTCACTTATTTCCTCTGATTTCAGCTGCAAAGTAACGCAAAATTTGGCATAAGTCAGCTATGTTTGTCTTCTAAATCACAAAATTTAATCTTTTCTGTACTTTTATGCAGATGATTTTAGTAATGATTAAGTAATAATGCGGAGGTTTGCTTTCCTATTCATAAAGTCCGTAGGTCATACGCAGCACTTTGAATTCGGTGCGTCGGTTCAGCGCATTGCATATTTCTTGTTGTTCTTCGGGAAGGGTCAAGATGAATTTTTCACTCAAGATGTCTCCTTCCTTCACGAATCCCAGTTGTGTTGCCAGTTTTTTGCGTAGCACTTTGGGTTGGCTTTCACCATATCCTTTGGGTACCAAACGCTCGGCGGCAATGCCTCCTTTTATCAGGTAGTTCACTACAGACTCAGCTCTGCGTTGCGACAAACGCTCGTTGTAATTGTCACTTCCCTTGTAGTCGCAATGGGCACCCAGTTCGATGGTGACATTCGGATTGTCGTTCAACAGGGTGATGAGCGAGTCGAGTGAGGCGGTTGACTCTTCGGTCAGTGTAGCCTTGTCAAACTCGTAGAAGATGTTTTCCAACAATACGGGGTGGGTCATGGATGACAGGGGAAATTGCAATACACTGTCCGTTGATTCGTTCAGTGTGTCCACCCTCAACTCCTGCTTGTAGTTGAGGAATCCTTCGCAGGTGCCTAGCAATACGTAGTTTACTCCTGGTTCAACCCGTTCGGTGAACGAACCGTCCATCTTTACGCTCAACTTCTTGTTCGTGCCATCTTCTCCCACCAGATGCACCACTGCTTCAGGCAGTTCGTATCCTTCTTTTTCATATACCCATCCAGTGATGGTCTTGATGATTTCGGGCAATTCAAACGTGTAGAGGTGATCCCATCCGCGTGCGTCGCCACGGCTTGATGAGAAAAATCCCCGGTTGTAGGGGCCTTCAAAGGTCATGCCGAAGTCGTCTGCCGGTGAGTTCATGGGAGCTTGCAGGTTTTCTATGCTCCAGGTCTCCTTCTCTTCATTCCAGATGGCTTTGAACAAATCCAATCCTCCCATGCCTGGGTGTCCGTTGGATGAGAAGTAGAGTTCGCCATTGGGCCGGAAGGTGGGAAACATTTCATTGCCAGGGCTATTGATGGGGGCGCCCAGATTCTCAACCCAATCGAAACCACTATCACCGATGCGTACGCGCCAGATGTCCGTTCCTCCTAATCCTCCAGGCATATCTGAGGTGAAGTATAGCCACATGCCATCGGGTGAAACGGCCGGATGAGCCACCGAGGAGAGGGTATCATTCGTGATTTCGCACTTTTGAGGATTTCCCCACGAAGCATCCGAACGTGCCGATTTGAATATTTCTGCATAACGTGGATAGTCGCCATCCATTTGGCAACGGGTGAAATACATGGTTTTTCCATCGGGGGTGAAGGCGCAAGCTCCGTCTTCAAATTCGCTATTCACTTCTGATTCGATAGGCTCAGGCTTCTGCCATTTTCCTTTCTCGTCTTTGCGTACTACGAAGATGTCGGGTGCCTTCATACCTGTAATCCCGCTCAAGTCCTCTCCCTTCACTCCGTCGCGGGTAGAGGTGAAGAAAAGTTGATCCGTGTCTTCTCCCGCATACATGGGTGAATATTCGGCTCTTCGTGAGTTGAAGAGGGCGAATTTCTTCACGATGTACCGATTGGGATTTTTCTTCCAGATGATGGCATCCTCGCTGGCTTTCAGTCCATTGCTTGCCGCTTCATCGCCCGGGTGTTGCTCCAGATAGAGCTGGTAGTTCTTTGCGGCTCCTTTATAGTCACCAGTCATGCGTTGCATGTCGGCCAAGTGGAGTAGGGCAATGTCTTCGGGATATTTGTAGCGAACGGCATTTTTGTAGGCTCCAGCGGCACGGGCGGCATAGTTGATGCGGCGGTAGCATTCGGCCATCTTGAAAGCCCGTTCGCCCCGCTTGTCGCGCTCCTTCACCTTGGTTTTCGAGTAGGCCTTTTTGTAGTGCTTGGCCGCTTCGAAGTATTCGCCTAGCGCTTCGGCTTGTTCGGCTTTGCGCAAGGCTTTCTCGGCTCCGCATGACCATAGGCACACGGTGGCAAGGATGCATATTATACTATGTAATAAACCCGCTTTTTTCATAACGTTACCTTGTAATAACTGAAAAAAGCGGGTATTATTGTCTTTCGGGAAGTTTTTATTCACTTACGATGGTCAGGTTTTCAGAGGTGAAATCTTCTCTCTTTTCCTCAGTTTCGCCCGACAATGTGCGATAGGCAAGGATAAGCATGAAGTAGGTGATGATGCTTGTCACTAACACACCTACGCAACAGCAGATGAATCCTAAAATGTTCAGCAGGATTGCCACAATGCCCATGATTAGCAATTTCCAAAAGTGTCCTTTTGTCATATTCCATGATTGCGAGAAACATTCGCTGAACGTGCGTTCAGGGTGCAGGACTGCTATTACAGGTGTGAAAATCAGTCGGACAGCCAGAAATACGCCAGGAAGGATACATGCTAATACACCGAGACATACGATGAAACTGTAGCTGATGTATGTGATGAATGCCATTCCATATCCGCGCAACCCGTCTTTCAGGCGGTTGGTGAGGTTAGGTTTTTCGCCTTTGACTGCATCATCCAGCAACCGATAGCCGACAATCGTCAGATATATTTGTATGAGCCAACAAAGGATGCCTGCCAAAATGGTGAAGATTCCTACACTTATCAGAGTGGCCGGGTCGGCCATCTCTAACCATTGTTCTTCGGTTATCACAGTGCCGCTCTCCAGTATCGCTTTCATGTATTCGCTGTAATAGACACTTTGTGGGATGCCTCCTACGGATTGCATCAGGAATGTCAGCAGGAGGAATATCGGCAGGTGCTTCTTTGTCAGTGCCCATGCTTGTGAGATTGTATTTTCGATGTTGAGTTGTTGGATGTTATTTCTTTCTTCCATAATAAACCTGTTTGTCTTTATCTTCAGTCGTTTTTTTCTTGATTTTAAGTGCAAAATTATACAAACTTTTCTATATTTCGCACAATTCCCCATAAAAAACTTACAATGAGGTATAAAAAAAGTGCCTTGTCGGTGAAAAGACTCTTTCCTGTTGCTCGCGGATAGCGTTCGGCCATCTGGGGGAAGAGCAGACGGAAGATGCCGAGGGTTATCAGTGGTAAGGCGCACATGAGTAATGGATTGTAATTGAATGCGGTTGCCACCTTTCCGTGCATCAAGGCTTGTATCATCCGTTGTCCGCCACAGAAGGGACATTGCCACCCTGTCCATTGATAGAGAGGGCAGGGGAGCATCCACCAGTTGCCGGGTATAAAGGCCCACAAAGCGAGGAGCACACCCAAAATGAATATGTAAGGTAGTCTTGTTTTCATTAGCGGTAGTCTTTTTGTGTTTTTTTATACAAAAGTACGGCGGTGTGTTGGATATTTCATAGGAAATGCAGGTTTTTAAACGTTTTTAACGATGTGAATCCTTTATAGTGTGTCGAATTTACTACTTTTGTCCCAATTTATTAATCTATTAACTAAAATTTAAATAATATGGGATTTGTAGAAGCTATTAAAGCATGCTTTGGTAAGTATGCAACGTTTGAGGGACGTGCCCGTCGCTCTGAGTATTGGTATTTTTGCCTGTTCGGTTTTGTTGTAGGTTTGGTGTTGGGATGGATTCCTGTAGTTGGGATGCTGATAAGTCTGGCATTCCTTTTGCCGAGCATTGCGGTTGGCGTACGTCGTTTGCACGATGTGGGCAAAAGCGGATGGTGGTATCTGTTGGTGTTTGTACCTATAGCCAATCTAGTGCTTATCTATTTCTATATTTTGGATAGTCAGGCCGGTACTAATGAATATGGCCCTAATCCGAAAGGGATTGAATAATTATTGAGTGCTCCTCATTGCGCTTTTTTAGGCATGGATTGCGTGGATGAACTGGTGAAAACCGTGTAATCCGCGTAATCCGTGCCTAAATGTTTTTTTTTCTTGAATCTTATACCTATCCTGTTTCCTTAACTTTCCTCAAACGGAATCCTATACGTACATCCGTTTCTCCACTCCGAGCACCCGAAGGCGGTGCGTCCGCGGATGATGGTGCCCTTGCCACAGAGCGGACAAGGCATTCCCTCGGGATTTTTTTTCTCAGGTCGGGGAGAAATTTTTTCCTCGTTGGGCAAAATTTTCTTCTCCGTTTTCTCCTTTTTAGGGGTGGATTTCGATGCCGTCTTGCGTGCCTTCTTCTGTGCCGCTTTGGCCTCAATCTCTTTGGTAGCATCTACGGGGGCTTCGATGGTGATGCGCCGGTTGGAGTTGTCGCTCAGCACCTGGTGTACAATTTCGCCTACCATCTGCTTCAGTTCGTCCAAGAAGGTGCGCACGTCGTAGTTGCGTCGTTCAATCTCACGCAACTTCTTCTCCCACAGACCTGTCAGTTCGGCTGACTTCAGCAGGTCTTCGTGGATTATCTGTATCAGCTCAACGCCCGTGGGAGTTGCAATCAGGCTTTTCCGCTCCTTGCGGATGTACCGGCGTTTGAAGAGGGTCTCGATGATGGCCGCACGGGTGGAGGGCCGGCCGATGCCGTTCTCCTTCAGTGCGTCGCGAAGCTCTTCGTTTTCCACCAGTTTGCCTGCCGTTTCCATGGCGCGTAGCAGGGTCGCTTCGGTGTAGGGCTTGGGAGGTTGCGTCCACTTCTCGTTCAAGTCGGGTGTGTGAGGGCCACTCTCTCCTACGGTAAAGAGGGGGAGGGTGCGCTCCTCGTCAT
>JAFXDL010000200.1 GCA_017516265.1 Bacteroidaceae bacterium | reverse complement strand
GCTTCCACATCTGCGGGATTGTACTTACTAGCTAATTCCATGTCTTATATATGTTTATTTACTTGTTTTTTCGTTCCTTGTGCCGTCAATTTGATAGATTACGGCAAATTTCGTGCAAAAATAATAATAATCATCGGATTACGTAGCTATTCATCGTAACTTTTTTCGATAAAACGCAGGGGTGCAGCGATACAGAGTCCTTTCTTGTATAAGGTAGTCTCTGTCATCCTGAGCTTTAGCGAAGGATCTGATGACGTTAGCATGATTACTCTTGCTTGTGTTCACAGATGCTTCACTGCGTTCAGCATGACAGAGACCGTCAGAATGCTGAGACATAAGGATTTCTACTTGCGAAACTTAAGTAAATTCGTTTATTTTTATTCCCGAGGTGCAGCCTATCTTCGCGGAGCAGAATTTTGTATTCCAATCAAAATGTTCTTACAAAACACCCCATTCTTATGTTTCTGCCTTTTCACGCCCACCTCATTCGTTCCTGAAACACTTGACACTTACGCCCGAAAGACTTGACACTTGGCTCCATAACTCTTAACCCTCCTGTCCGCAAGTGTCAAGAGTTTCGGACGGGAGGGTCAAGTGTTTTGAGCGTAAGTGTCAAGAGTTTCGGGAAAAATTGTGTTTTCCCTCATTTTTTCGCCGATTTCCCAATTTTCAGGCGTTTGGTGCAAATATTGGACAATTTGGGAAATACGCATAGACGGGATGCAATACGGGATACAAAAAGAGCGGGCTTTGAGATGCCCGCTCTGATGAATTGGATGGATTTAATGGTTGGATGCGCGATGTTGTTATTTTGTGACGGGGCGAACGGAGTGGCCTGTGTTGCACCAGCTGTTACGGTTTATGCCGTAATTCTCAGAATAAAAGTGAAAGCCATGCGCAAAACAATCATCGCTATTGGACGTGGAAGACCAGTAGAAACCACTTTCCCCCACATAGTTGAGGCTAGAAGGATTGAAAACACCAGCGGCTGGAAGGAATATAGAATTACTGTTAGGACCTAAAACTTTATAGCCGTTTATTCCATTTAGTTCTGTCAATGTCCAAGTACATATCTCTATCAATTCTTGGATTTCTACAGAAGTTGGCATACGCCAATTGCCTCCCCATTTAATCGCTGCTACATCGTATGAGGCTGTAAGGTTTCCATCTCCACTGATAATGCCACGGGACTGCAATTCTGAATAAGAAAGATTATAAGTGAGGCTAGTGCTCGTAGAGTATTTCTCCTTTTCTTCCGTCTCGCCCCATGCATAGTATCCGCCGTATTCTTCGGGTTTGGTGGCTCCTACGTTGAAACTTGCCCATTTGACGGAGAGGCCGAGGTCAACGGCTTCGCCTGCTTCTTCTGTCGGTTGTGGGTCGTAGATGGGACGGACAGTCATTCCGTAATAGCGTTGATATCCAAGATTATAATATTTACTATTCGTATTAAAATAATTAAAAATACCAGAAGTGGTTTCTCTTAACGTTGCAGTCCAATAGTAACCCTCTGATTCGTAGTGGCGTTCATTATCATAAATGGCACCAGCAAATGGTAGAAAGATGCAATTTCCGTTTGAGCCTTCAATTAAATAACCGGCACAACCTTTATACTCTCCCAATGTCCAAGTACAATATTCCTGTAGTTCTTGAACCTCAGTCTGTGTCGGCATTCTCCATTCGCTTCCTAACACCATATATGCCACATCATCTTCGGGTTCAAGTGTCGTTTTTCCATCAACTGTTCCATAACTACTATCTGTACAATATTTGGTAAAGGAGGTTCCTGTTCCCCAATTATATGTTCCCCAAGAATAATCCTCTTTCTCATCCGTCTCTCCCCAAGCATAGTATCCACCTGCTTCCTCAGGTGAATTTGCTCCTACATTGCAGCTTGCCCACAATGTTCCACTGGGCAGACCGAGGTCAACGTATTCACCTTCGGTAGGAGTTAATTCAGGTGTCACCTCTGCACTGTTCCGATTGATGGTAATGGGGTAGATGTATTGTTGTCCAGCGTGCCAAGTGGGGACGCCAAGGTCAACGCGGTATTGCTTGCCGTCGATGGTGAGGAGGACTTCGATACCACCACCTGTGGTGTTGGCATCGGGAGTGTTGGTCTGACCGGGCAAGGCGGTGGGGATAACCAGAAAGTCGATGGTTTGTGCTTCTGCACTCAAGCCCATTTCGGTGGTCTGCTCGATGTAACTTTCTGCATTTTTGGTCTCTTCGGTGTTGATAGAACCGTTTCTCAACGACATCCAGCCCGTGGTGCAGAGGTCGGTACCTCTGCCCTGTTCCGCGTTGTTGTCATCGTACTTCATGGCATTTTGCATACGTACCTTGGTAAGCAGTCCGTCGCCTGTCTCGTCGGCACCGCGTTTCAGTTGCAGTGTCACCCGTGCCAAAGCATGACGGAAAGTCAGTTTGGCGGTATTGCCTTCCAACGGTAGAGCATTGGCATACATCCAGTCTGCTTGCCCTTCGATACCTTCGTATTGGTTGGGAGCAATGTTAATACTCATGCGCATATTGATGTCAACGGGTATATAGTCTGCTGAACCGTAGTAAGGATATACGGCAAAGACGTAAGGTGTCTTTTCCTTGCTGAGCACGATTTCGTTCTCCATGCTCCATCCCGATGCATTGTAGGTTGCCGGTTGGTTCATGGCATTGTCCGCATAGTACTGTCCACCGTCGTCCAATACGAAAAGTCCGACGCGGTCTCCTTCTGCAAAGTTTGTACTTGTCACCACAGCACGGGTTTCGGCAATGGATGTTTCTATTCTCAGTGGTTTGCCATCGCGGTTGTTCGGATCGGCAAAGTCTGTTTCGTTGTCGCAAGCAGTCAAGAGAGCCACTCCTGTGAGCAGGCAGAGGCATCGGCTTGCAAAGTTATGTAGTTTCATTTTTATGAATTATTAGTTATATTTTGAAACGACAGTCTTTCTTATGATTAGGCTATCGCTTTTATCAGATTTTCTTAAGTCAGCTCTTTAAATAATCAAATCAGCAAATCATCGGATGCGCGACACAAGGTCGCTTTTATTCTGAGACGGGGCGCACGGAGTTACCGAAGTAACGATTGTTGTGGCTCCAGTAGTAACCGCCCGATCCGAAGCTGAGGTCGTACGCACGGTTGACATAGTTGTAGGGCGTAGCAGACCAGTAGCCTCCGATGGAACCTACATTATTGAGGTCTGTATCGTACCAGTTACCAGCGGCAGGAAGGAAAATGAAAATACCGTTAGGCCCTGTCACTTTTCTTCCGTTCACTCCGTTTTGGGTTGTCCACTCCCATGTACATTTCTCCACGAGTTCTTGAAGTTCTGCCTGAGTCGGCATGCGCCAATCACCGCCCCATTTTGTTGCCGCCACATCGTAAGAGGCGGTAAGGTTTCCATCTTCACCGATGATGCCACGGGACTGCAATTCAGATTCTGAAAGGCCGTAAGTAAGACTGGTGCTTGCACTGTAATCCTCCTTTTCCTCCGTCTCACCCCAAGCATAATATCCACCGTATTCTTCTGGGGAAGTGGCTCCTACGTTGCAGCTTGCCCACTTGACAGAGAGACCGAGGTCAACGGCTTTGGGTTTTATTTCATTCTCATTCCCCACAATGATTTCATCTTGGTTGTTAGGTTCCCAAGGAGTGATGTCGGCCGCAGAGATGGAAACCTTCTCGGGACTTTCAAACACGATGTTGTAGGTGTATTGCTGTCCGGCCTTCCATTCTCCTGCAGGCATGGGGATGTTGTAGATGTCGCATCCCAGTGTTTCACCGTCCAAGCAGAGCTGTACACCCTCTAAGGTTTCGGTGGGGATGGCCAATATCTCTACCTTTGTCGGCTCGTAGCCAATGGCACTTTTCATTACTATTTTGTAGTCATTAGCATTGCGTGAAGCGAACTCACCATTCTTCATGTTGTACCAGCCGGAGGAATAAGTGCCTTTGAACCCTGCATAATAGAGTTCCAAGTTGTCATTGTTTCCTTCTGCTTTGCAGATGTTCAGCGTAATGCGTGAAAGCAGGTGCTTCATGTAGATGCTTGCCTTAGGATTGTTGGCATTGACGGGAGCCTTCTGCAAATCACTGTTTGCAGCATAGCCACTGAGATAGTCTGTTTCACCGGCAGAGACAGCAATGTTCATCCCATCGTAATCACCTGTATAGGGATAGCAGGCATATACGTATCTGTCTGCTTCATTCAACATAACATCTTTGTCCCACTTGTAAACAGAGTTGTTCATATAATACACTCTGATTCCGCTATGTTCTATATTTCCGTCCGCATCGGTCACGAACATGCCAAACTCACAATCGGGCAAAGTGCTTCCCTCAATGATGGCACGTGTTTCGATGCCTTTCAGTTCTATTTCCAGCGGCACCTGTTTGTCGGTGCTCATGGATTCGCTCGTGATCTGCTTAAAAGAGGCATGAAGGTGTGCCGGCGATCATAACAGGGTTGCCCGTGGAGGCGGTGCTGCGGGTGGTCGGCAATTTTATTTGTGTAAGAGATGGCTAAGTGCCTTGCCG
>JAFXDL010000199.1 GCA_017516265.1 Bacteroidaceae bacterium | reverse complement strand
TTAACTTGGCTAAGCCTGCTACATATGCTGAGATTTGCGCAGCTATGAAGGAAGCTTCTGAGAACGAATTGAAGGGTGTACTTGGTTACACTGAGGACGAAGTTGTTTCTTCTGACTTCCTCGGTTGCACTTTGACTTCAATCTTCGACGCTAAGGCTGGTATCGCTTTGACTGATACTTTCGTGAAGGTTGTTTCTTGGTACGACAACGAGATCGGTTATTCTAACAAGGTTCTCGACCTCATCGCTCACATGAAGAAGGTTAACGGTTAATTCCCGTTTTTTCATAAAGCATTAGGGACTGCGCCAAGAGATTGGCGCAGTCTTTTTTTTGTAATTGGAGAATCCGTGTTTTGTGGAATCGGTGATTGTTTGTCGCAGCTAGCTGTGTTCGTCATTGCAGCTAGCTGCAATGATTGATGCAGTTAGCTGCGATAGTCGATGCAGCTAGCTCCATTTTTTTTCTTTATTTTTTCTTCATTCTTTTGTCTGATTACCATTTTTGTATTACTTTTGTTTTTTGAATAAAAAGAATTTTGCATGAAAGCGTATAATCTGATAACTATTCTAGGCCCTACAGCATCGGGGAAAACTCCGTTGGCTGCTTCGTTGGCTGCACGGATAGGTTCTGAAATCATCAGTGCCGACAGTCGTCAGGTATATCGTCGTATGGATTTGGGGACGGGCAAGGATTTGGCGGATTATACGGTAGATGGGGTGCAGATTCCTTATCATCTGATAGATATATGTGAACCAGGATACAGATATAATGTTTTTGAGTACCAACGGGATTTTCTTGTCGCATACGAAAAAATTGTTGCTACAGGCAAGACTCCTATTCTCTGTGGTGGTACAGGAATGTATCTGGAAAGTGTACTCAGAGGCTACAGACTGATACCTGTACCTGAGAATCCGGACCTTCGAAAGGCGTTGGAGAATTATACATTGGACGAGTTGACCGAAATGCTTAGCCGGTACAAGACCTTGCATAATACTACAGATGTGGACACCGTCAAGCGTGCTATACGAGCCATTGAGATTGAGGAATATTATCTGCATACTGATGCTTCGGAGCGTGAGTTCCCCCAGTTGGAAAGCCTTGTCATAGGGGTGGATATTGATCGTGAACTCCGAAGAGAAAAGATTAGCCGTCGTCTTCGTCAGCGTCTGGATGAAGGGATGGTGGACGAGGTGAGACATCTTTTGGACGAAGGCATTCCTGCTGAGAACCTGATATATTATGGTCTGGAATACAAGTATCTGACCCAATACGTCATCGGGGAAATGGAGTATGCTGAGATGGTACGTCAGTTGGAGATAGCCATCCACCAGTTTGCCAAGCGGCAGATGACTTGGTTTCGGGGAATGGAACGTAGGGGGATACGGATACATTGGATTGATGCAACCCGTACAATGGATGAGAAAATGGATGAGATAATGGCAATTTACAATTCATAATTTACAATTCATAATTCAAAGATATGGCAGTAGCACCGAACAGATGGGGAATCATTTACAATCCCAAAGCAGGAACACGCAAAGTACAGAAGCGTTGGGATGAGATACGAGGGTACATAGAATCCTGTGGGGTAGATTTTGACTATGTACATTCTGAAGGGTATGGTTCTGTGGAACGTCTGGCCCGTACGTTGGCCAACAATGGATATCGTACCATTGTTGTTGTTGGGGGTGACGGTGCTTTGAATGATGCTCTGAATGGTATATTGTCATCATCTGTAGAGCAAAAGACAGACATAGCTTTAGGAATCATCCCCAATGGTATAGGCAATGACTTTGCACGTTTCTGGGATATAGGTTTTGATGATTATAAGCATGCTGTAGATACGATAATCAACCGCCGCACCCGTTTGGTTGATGTCGGATATTGTGCCTACTATACAGGTGATAAGCATGAGCGTCGCTATTTCTTGAACGCGATGAATATTGGTTTGGGAGCGCGAGTCGTGAACATAACAAACGCCACCCGTCGTTTTTGGGGAGCAAAGGCTATTGCTTTTTTGGCTTCGATGTTTTTGGTATTGTTTGAACGTAAACAATTCCGGACACATCTGAAGATCAATGGAGAACATATTCGTGGGCGGGTGATGACTGTATGTGTGGGTAGTGCCCGTGGTTATGGGTTGACTCCCAATGCTGTTCCATATAATGGTTGGTTGGATGTGTCGGTTGTCTATCAACCTCAATTCTGGCAGGGATTTATGGGGTTGTGGATGTTGCTTCAGGGACGTATTCTGAATCATAAGATGGTGAAGCCTTATCGCACGCGGAAGGTAAAAGTGCTGCGTGCACAGAATGCAATGGTCAGCCTTGATGGTCGTCGGATATTGCCAAAAGGTTTTCCTTTGGAGATTGGTATTATGCCCGAATACATCAAATTGATAATACCGAAGTGATTCTACTTCATTTGCGAATCAACTTTTCCGTAAATTGACTATTGTCGATGATATTCTGATGTGCAGATATGCCATACAGTCATTTATAATGATTATACCCTTGGCATATTGGCACTTCCTTTTATCCGATTTTACTAATTTTTCTCAGTCGGTCTTCGTCTATCAGTTTTATTTTTCGTCCGTCAATGGTGATTAACTTTTCTGTTGCAAAATTGGATAGGGTACGTATGGCGTTCGAGGTTGTCATATTGGACAAGTTTGCCAAGTCTTCACGGCTCAAGTATATGCTGAGAGTTGATTCGTCTTCTTCAACTCCGTAACTTTCTTTCAAGAATAGTAGTGCTTCAGCCAATCTTCCACGGATATGCTTTTGAGTGAGACTGACGGTACGTTCGTCGGCAATGCCCAAATCAATGGATAACTGCTTGATGAAGAATTGTGCCAATTGGTTGTTTTCTGCTATCAGCTTGGTGATGATATTCATGGGGAACATGCAAATGACTGATGGCTCGAATGCTGCAGCAGCGGTCACATATTCTTCATTGGCAAAATAGGCGCGATAGGCAAAATATTCCACAGGTTTGATCATGCGGATAATTTGGGTACGGCCGCCTACACCATCCTTGTAGATTTTTACTTTTCCACTGAGCAGACACATAATGTGCGTAGGTCTGTCACCTTCGCAATAAATTATTTCGTTTTTTCTGAATCTCTGTATCGTGAATTCTTTTGCCAACAAGGCTCGTTGCTCCTCACTGAGTGGATGCCATAGTTCAGCAATGCTTTCACTGATTTCATTCAGTGTCATCTCTCTTCTCACCATTATTTATGCCCTATAATTATGTTTTAGAGCACAAAAGTAGTAAGAATTAATCAGATAATCCTCCATTTCGTTAAAAAAAACGTGAAACATTCTTGAAAAAAACGATTATGAGGGAAATATTCATGATTTATGCGTAGATTTTTCTTTCTTTGTTCTATATTTGTACCGTATTCTATGATGAAGAAGAAATCCATATCCAACAGGATGCTGATAGTGACATGTGCTTTGTCGCTTGTCCTTTCCGTCAGTTTGCCGCTTCGTGTTTTAGGAGCGGATGATGCTTTGTGTAAATCTTCTTCCAAGAATTTCCTGGAGGACTTTATCTTGACAAATGTGCTTTCCAATGTATCCCGTTATTCAGATGTGGTTCATTCTTATCAGGCTCAGCTGTATGTGCGTGGTCAGTATCACGTGCATCATCGGAATCTGTTGATCCGTCTTGTTCCGGACATGTTTCGTTTCTATCGGGATGTGTCGGATTATATGACCGAGTCGGTGAGCGACCTCAGCTATACTTCTCCTGACATTTATGAAATGAAAATGCGTGCACTGACGGGGACTTTCCGGCGCAATAAGTCGGGTATCCGCAACACGTTGGACTTTTTTACGCTGAATGTCTATTCCGCCACGTTGTTGCCCGAGATGTTGATTTCTCCGTTAGCTCCCGAGGCCCAATCGCACTATACATATATGTTGGACTCCCTTTCAGGTGACAAGGATTCCTTGCAGTACCATATCCGTATCATACCGCGCCAGCGTAGCACCCAATTGCTTCAGGGGAGCATGGTGGTGAATGACAGTACTTGGACTATCGACCGTATTACTTTGGAGGGCAGGGTAGAGTTGTTGGATTTTAAAATTCACATACAGATGGGCAAGCAAGGGGCGGCGGTCTTTCTGCCCCAGCGGGTTGAAATGTCAACTATGTTTCGTTTCCTTTGGAATAAGATTGAGGGAGACTATGTTGCCCATCTTGAATATAAGGATATTGCTTTGCGCAACGAAGCGGGCACCCTTTCTCCTGAAGGTCAGGAGGCAGGGACACATGACAAGTATGATTTGACATCAGCATTCAGTCTGCAAGGTGATGAAGGAGGGGTGAGCACTGATACGGCTTATGTGTCGGCTCGTCGTCCGGAGCCGCTCACACCTCTCCAGCAGAAGATTTATGATGATTATTATTCGGGTCGGGAGCAGATTGCTCGTCTGATGCCCGTAGGGCGGCAGAAGAATCAGCTCTTTTGGGGGAGTGTGGGTGATGCTTTGGTCAGTAGCCACACGCTGAGCCTTCCCTCTAAGGGCCATTTCCGTTTCTCGCCATTGATAGATCTGGGAATGTTCAGCTATAGTCATAGCAATGGTTTTTCCTATAAGCAACGGTTCAACTATACCCACTTGTTCAGTCGCGACCGGTGGCTTCGTGTACAGCCCATGGCCGGTTACAATTTCAAGCGCAAAGAGTTTTATTGGGATGTTGACATGAATTTCTATTACGCTCCCCGGCGTTTGGGTGCGCTGACCTTTGAGGTGGGCAATGGCAACCGCATCTATACCAGCCGTGTTATGGATGAAATGCGCCAATGGGGAGATTCACTGGTCGATTTCAGCAAATTGCATCTGGAGTATTTCAAGGATATGTATGTGCGGTTAGGTAATCAGATAGAGGTGACCAATGGATTGTTGCTGCAGACGTCATTGGATATGCATTGGCGGCGGGCAATGAATGCCTCGGTCTTGCAGATGCAGGGCGGTCAGCAGCCGGTGAAGGCAGTGTATCTCCGGCCCACTTATGTATCTTTTGCTCCGCGTGTCAAGTTGAGTTGGACTCCAGGACAATATTATTACATGAATGGTTCCCGCAAAGTCTATCTGCACTCGCGTTTTCCTACTTTCTCTTTGGATTATGAGCGCGGATTGGATGGTGTCTTGGGGAGCAACGGTTCCTTTGAACGTATTGAGGTAGATGTGCAGCAGCGCATCCGCCTGTCAGGTATATCCAGCTTGTATTATCGGTATGGCGGTGGAGTCTTTACGGAGCAGGAAGCGGTTTATTTTGTGGATTTTGCCAATTTTACCCGCAGTAACTTGCCGATGGGGTGGAGTGATGAAATCAGCGGGTCGTTCCATCTGTTGGACAACGATTGGTACAACTCTTCGCGTTGGTACAGCCGTGCCCATCTGACATACGAAGCTCCTTTCATTCTACTTCCCCATTCCCGTAAGTTTACGGGGGTGGTCCATAGCGAGCGATTGTATCTGAGTGCACTTTATACCACTCAGTTGCGTCCGTATCTCGAAGTCGGTTATGGCATAGGGACTTATCTGTTCAATTTAGGATTCTTTGCCAGCAATGTCAACGGACAGTTTCATGAGGTCGGCTGTAAGTTCACTTTTGAATTGTTCAGCGGACGTTGATTCATTTATCGGATTTTAAGGATGGCATCCTGTATGGTAAACTGCATCGTTATCCTTCTTGCTTTTTTGAAGATATATGTGAATAATGCAATCTGCCTGTATCCCTTTTTGTAAAAACATGATAGAAAAACTGAGAAAACATGGTAAACTTCTTTATTCCAAGTCACGGAATAGCTATTCCAAATCATGGAATGCGCATACCAAGTCATGGAACAGCTATTCCAAGGCTTGGAATAAAGAAGCAATGCAGTCAAAAACCATTTCTGACCGTAATATCCTTGTCTTCTGTCGGCACTTTCTTGAAATCAGTGGAGGTGGTTTATACATCCTTGATATATGAATAATAGGGAGGTGTCGCAGTTTCCGTTATCGCACACGAAAAAGAGGAGGAGACGTGGGCTTATAGCCTCTTTGGAATGGCTTTTTTGTTAATTACTATTAATTTTTGAAAGAAAGAAAGGGACACGTTCCTTATTTAACAAAGAAAATGCCTTTCTTTGTAGAGTTATTGTTAACTATAAGAATAAAAAGCCTTTTAGAGGTTAAACCAAATATAAAAAATAGAGAAGATTTGAATCATGAAAACAGCAAAGTTCATTTTGGGATTGCTTGTTTGTTTGGGAATCTGTTTGCAGGCGTTTTCTCAAGAGAAGAAGTATAGTACATGGTTTGCAGACTCTGAGATGTCCCGCTTCCCTCAAGCTTGGCAGCTCGACCATGGCAAGCGCCTTTTCTTCGGGTATGCTCAAGGCGTGGGGTGCTGTGCTATGTTGAAAACTTGGAAATTGACAGGAGATGCCAAGTATTACGATTATGTGCATCAATGGGCTGACAGCATCATTTATGCAGACGGAACTATCCACAAATATACCCCAGAGACTTACAACATAGACTTCATCAATTCTGGTAAAGTGCTTTTCGACATCTACAAGCAGACGGGTAATGAAAAATACCGTAAAGCTATGGACATTCTCATCAAGCAGATGAAAAACCATCCCCGCACTTGTGACGGAGGCTATTGGCACAAGCTTATCTATCAGCATCAGATGTGGCTCGACGGGCTCTACATGGCTTCCCCTTTCTTGGCACAATATGGTGCGACATTCGATAAGCCCGAGTGGATTGACGAGGCGGTGAATCAGGTGAAACTCTGCCACTTGCACACGTATGATTCAAAGACAGGACTTTATCACCACGCTTGGGACGAGAGTAAGCGTCAGCGTTGGGCCAATCCCGAAACGGGGCATTCCCCAAACTTTTGGGGACGCAGTATCGGATGGTGGTTCATGGCTATGGTAGATGTTTTGGACTTTGTGCCAGAGAAGCATGAAGGACGCGAAACCATCATTGGTTATATCCGAGGATTGGCCGAGGTCTTGCCCAAGTATCAGCGCGACGGGCTTTGGTATCAGGTGCTTGATTGCCCGGAACGTGAAGGGAATTTCCCTGAAGCGTCCGTGACAACCCAGTTCATGTATGCTTATGCCAAAGCTGTGAACAAAGGATACATAGACAAGAAATACCGCCGTGTGGCCATGAAGGCTTTCAACGGATTGAAGAAGACATTGCTCAAGGAACTCCCCGATGGTACACTCAGTCTCACCCGTTGTTGCCAAGTGGGTGGCCTTGGTGGCAACCCCTATCGCGACGGTAGTTTCGAGTATTACATCGGCGAGAAGATGCGCGACAATGATGCAAAGGCTACCGGCCCCTTCATCATGGGATGCATAGAGTTAGGGTTGTAGGATGCAATAGCTCCTGTAGTTGCTATATTACTATATATATAAGGTACATTAAAAGAACAATAAAAAACCGATTATAGCATGAAGAAAACTTTACTAATGACATTCCTGCTCAGTGCAGGTTTTTCAATGGCAGAAGCCCAGCAGTTGGCTTTTCCCGGAGCCGAAGGTTTCGGAAAGTATGCAGTGGGTGGACGTAATGGTTCGGTGTATCATGTGACCAACCTGAACGATAGTGGTGCCGGGTCGCTTCGTGATGCCGTGAGCAAGCCCAATCGAATCATTGTGTTTGATGTGGCAGGTGTAATCAAGTTGGAGAGCCGTCTGGTATTCTCTAATAATCTTTATGTGGCCGGACAGACAGCACCGGGCGAAGGTATCACCGTGTATGGCAATGGCGTATCCTTCTCGGGAGCCAGCAACAGCATTGTCCGTTACCTCCGTTTCCGTATGGGTGTAGGTGGTGATTCGGGCAAGGATGCTGCCGGTGTGGCCAATGGTACAAACATGATATTCGACCACCTCTCAGTGTCGTGGGGTAGGGACGAGACCTTCTCTATCAGTTCCGACGGTAAAGGCGCATTGGGTGACATTACCATCCAAAACTCCATCATTTCACAGGGATTGCTGACCCACTCGGCCGGAGGATTGATGCAGGCTGACAATATTACTCTTTACCGCAACTTGTACGTGGATAACAGTACGCGTAACAACAAGATTAAGGGGAAGAACCAGTATGTCAACAACATTGTCTATAACTGGCAGAATGGTTGCTACATCATGGGAGGTGATTCCGAAGGTACGTCATACGCCATAGCCGAAGGTAACCTTTTCATCAATGGACCCAGTGGCGGAGGAAACGCTTTTGGTGGCGGTAACTCTGACTACCACATCTATGCTACTGACAACTGGCAGGACAAGAACAAGGACGGACAGCTTAATCCTTATGAGATTCCACAAAACGAATATTCTGGCGGCCCTACTTTCCATGCCGAACGTTTTGACTATCCCGAAGTCCCCTTGTGGAAATCGGCTGAGCTGATTGAAAAGAACCTCCCCATTGTGGGTGCATCGCTCCCGTATCGCGACTATGCCGACTGGTATGTCATCAACGAAGTGAAGTCCTTTGGAAAGAAAGGTGGCCTGATTTCCCGTGAAACCAGTCTTCCCTTTGGTGCTCCTACAGATTGGGCATTATGGGAAGGAAATAAAAAAGCAGATGCCGATGGTGACGGTATGCCCGATGCGTGGGAGAGTGCCAACGGTACTGACCCTGCCAAGAACGATGCCATGACCATCGCTGCAAACGGCTATGCCAACATCGAGAACTACATCAATAGCATCACCGTGGAAGACCGCGACTTCTATCTGCGTAAGCCTTTGTGTCTCTCTCTGACCACTTCTACTCAGACTGCTTTAGGCTTCTCATGGTTGAACTACACCGAAGGAGCTACGGGCATTGCCGTGGAGTTGAAGGAAGGTGATACATTCAAGGAAATTGACCGTTTGGCTGCCGATGCTTCAAACTATACACTCAAGAATCTGACTGCAGAGACGGCTTATACCATCCGCTTGCGTGCGTTCGGTGACAATGGGAACTTTTCGGACTACTCCGATGAACTGACCGTGAAGACAAAGCCTTTGGCTGTCGATATGGTAGATGTGGAGACATACGTACCCGATTACGCATGGGGCGTGGGCAATGGTGCCTGGGACTTTGCCACCAGTAATTGGGGCGGAGTTTATACCGATGCGTCCAAAGTCCTGTTCGACCCCAACGGCAAGGTTGATGTTACCTTGAACGAAACTGTATCTCCGGTTTCTGTCGTTGTGAAGGGTGCCGACACCGATACCCTGACCATCAGTGGCGAAGGTGCCATTGCCGGCGCGGCTACCGTGAACAAGGCCGGTGAGAGTCTTTTGGTTCTGAACAACAAGAATACCTATACAGGACAGACAGTTCTTCACGGCGGTACCATCGAGTTCAACTCTTTGGCCAACGGTGGTGTGGCCAGTGGCATTGGAGCATCATCTGAGTTTGCACAGAACTGGGTGTGGGATGGTGGTGTATGGAGTTACACCGGTTCTTCTGTCGCTACCAACCGTCAGGCATTGGCCTACGACCAGACTGAATTCAACATTGCCAACAAGGCTACCGTTACCATGAACGGACACATCGAAGGTACTGGTGGCTTGACGTTGAACGGAAACGGACAGATGACCGTGAACACCACCAACTTCTTCCAATACACAGGGCCTACAATCCTGAAGGGAAGTACACTTTTGCTTAATTCTATCGATATTTCTAAGGCCGGTATCGGCAAGTCGTCCAAGTTGGTGATGAACGGTGGTGAGTTGAAGACAAAGGGAGATAACAACAATTATGAAACCTACTCTTTCCCCATTGAAGTATTGGAGGGAGAGACTTCTTATTTCTCTCCACATCGCAATTGCTATATTAATAATAAGGTGACAGGTACAGGTACGCTCCAGTTCAATGTCCCCTATTTGCGCGAATATGTCGGTAATGGATTTAATTCATTCAAAGGTCGTTTGGTGGCCAACGGAGTCAATTCCGCTGGTGACAATCTGTTGTTGATAAACAAAGGTGCTGACCCCTTTGCGAATTGTGTAGTAGAGTTGAAAGGTAAAGCTAAAATGGGCGGATGGGATACCAACGGCAATTACAAAATCGGTGGATTGGCTGGCGATGCAGGTACTAGCCTTTGTGGCTCAAGCAAGAATACCAAAGGTTTCAAATGTACATGGACCGTAGGTGATGCCAATACCGATGAGACCTTCAAGGGAGTTATCAACGATTTGCCTGCTGGTTTGAACAGTGCTTATTCGGGTACAGTGTCAATCGTTAAGAAAGGTAGCGGTGACTGGCGCTTGACCGGTAGCAATACTTATAGCGGTACAACCATGATTACCGGTGGCCGTTTGGTTGTCAATGGTACAAACTCTGGCGCGGGTGCTGTTTCTGTATATAAAGGTGCTACATTGGCCGGCCGTGGTACAGTGAATGCCAAGGTGACAGTGAAGAATGGCGGTACGGTGGCAACGGGTGATACCATTGTCAATAATGCCCACATGCTCAAGTTGAAAGGCGGTTTGACCGTTGAGAGTGGTGGAATCGTCTCTATCCCAGTCAAAGTGTCTGCTACAGGAGCATCTGTTACTACTTGCCGGTTGAATGTGACCGGACTTATGTCCATCAGTGGAGCTACGTTGAATCTTGACTTTGAGAGCGGTTGGGAGAATGTGAAGACCGGTACCGTCTTCAACCTCTTCACCATGAGTGGAGTGACCAGTGTTATTGGTACAGGATTCACCACCATCGAACCTGCTGTGCCTGGTGAAGGCTTGGAGTGGGATACCAGCGACTTGTTTACTGAGGGTCGTTTGCGTGTGAAGGAAGCCTCTTCCATAGACCATACATCGGCTGATGATGAGGCTTCCGTATGGCCATTGGCTGTGCAGAGCGAACTGAACGTTTCACTTCCTGCGGCCGCCCAAGTGACTGTGTATAGTCTTGCCGGAGAGCAGGTAAAGCACGTTGCTTTGCAACAGGGTACATCTGCCATAGGAATGTCCGATTTGTCTAAAGGTATCTATTTGGTGAAAGCCGGTGACAAGGTGTTCCGAATCGTGAAGAAATAAAGGAATCATGGAAACTACGGGTTGCGGGTCTTGTCTTCGTCACTCGTGGTTTCTCGTTCGTAACAGATAACTAAAAAATAATATTTACTGTTTTATTAATAAACTAATTAACTGACGTATGAAGAAGTATTTTACTTTGCTTTCGCTTGCAGTGCTTTGCGCATTGTCAGCGTTTGGTGCGGATGATGGCTATCGCCGTACATGGGATTTCAGAAATGGTTGGAGTGCTTCAACCTTGGAAATTATGGCTCAGGATACAGAGCATTGGACAGTGCAGGGCACTGGTTTCCAGAATACAGCCAATTTTAGCGAACTGAAGGCTGTGATGACTTACAATGGGGAAACCATTCCTGTTCCAGAATTGGAAGGTCTTGAGTTGGGTGCAATGAAGAAGTCTGCTCACGTGCAGATTTATGATGGTTTCAAAAAGAATACATCTTTCCCTGATTTGGCTTGTCTTTGGATCAATGGTAAAAACAAGGAAGACTACATTTCTTTCAAAGTTCCTGCTGGTGAGAATGTGAAGATTGGTTATTGTTCTCATAGCAATGAACAAGCTCGTGGTTTCAAGGTAAGCAGTGGCTTTGCCGATAAAGACGGCAATACTCAGTTTACAAGCATTGCCGAAGGTGTAGTTGTTGATGTTGAACTCATCAACTCTAACACTGAAGAGTCAACCTTGAAACTCTCTTCTACCAGTGGTCACCACATCTACTACATCATCATTGGTGAAGGCGATGCTGCCGAATCTTACACTGCCGGTTATCTCTATGCTGGCGAGACTGCAGCTGAAGAACTTCCTCTCTATACTGCAATTTCCAGTGTCCCCAACCTCACTATCAATGCTATCAATGTTGCAACTGCTCTTCCCACCAAGGAAGAACTGATGGCTTTTGATGCTGTTGTGCTCGATGGTTCACTGCCCGTTGACAATGCTGCACTTGTTGCTTTGTTGAAGGAGAACCTCTATTGGCAGCCTGTCTTCAATGCCAATCCCCAGTTGGCTGAGGCTCTCGGCTTGGGTACTTGCATTGAGATGGAGATGGAACTTGCTTGGGCTTACGATGCCAAGAACCGTATTTTTGACGGAATGGAAGTGAATTATGCCGATTCTGTAATGTTTGCTATTACCAACGGTGAAGTGATGCCTGTGGCCATGAAGCCTGCTCAGACAAACATTGACAGACTCATTACTGCATGTAGTGAAGAAGGATATGTGGTGTATGCTGATTCTGTAATTTCTTACGTTTACAATGCTGGTCACAACCAATACGTTTACTATGGTGTAAGCGCAGACTATGCTGAAGGTACCGAGACTCTTATCTCTAACCTGTTTGCCAACACATTGGCTTCTAAGACTGAAGTGACTGAGACTCCGAAGCCTGCTTTCACTGGCGACTACAAGGAAATGGAGTCTATCATCTCTCTTTCTTGCCTCAACAAGAATGCCGTTATCTACTACACTATCGATGGTACCGACCCCGTTGTTGGTGGCAATGTTTACACAGAGCCTATCACTGTGACTACTGAAGGTGTCACCATCAAGGCCATTGCTGTTGCTGACGGTTATCTGGTAAGCGAAGTGAACTCATTCGAAGTGAAACTCTTCCACCAGGCTAAGATGCCCGTTATCTCTTACGAAGGAAACGGACTGACTGAGAATGCTGTCATCACCATCACTTCTCCCGATGAAGGTGTTGACATTTGGTACAACTTCACAGCTTCTGAAGATACACTTGCTTCAAGCAAGTACAATGGTCCCATCGAATTGCCTACAAGTGCTACTATCTATGCATTTGCTCTTAGTGAACCTTTGGCTCTTGTTCGTTCAGAATTGGCTTCCGAGCAGATTTTGGCTAACGTCGACAAGATTCGTCGCGACGAGTTGGCTCACTTCAAGGTGACTGGTGCAGGTTGGAACACCTTGGAGAATCTGACACTGGATGGTGAAGCTTATGCAGCTTGGGCTAATGGTAGCAACTACTACTTCTCATGGGGTAAGTCTGCTGCTGAAAGCTTTGAGAATGTGGGTGATCCGAAGGTGGATGAGAATGGTGACTTCATTATGGATGCTGATGGTAACTTTGTATATGACAGAGTAGATAAGCCGCTGGCTGTCATGTTGAACTCTGCTGATCCCGACTGGCGTCTGGTTTCTCGTGGACAGGTGATGATCTATCAGGGCAATACTTTGAGTGCTAACATCGGTGATGGTGGTGGTTACAATCCCGAACGTGCAGAAGACTATCTCGAAAAGTTGGGTACTAATGCCGACATCCAGTTTGGTGGTGTAGCTGCTGGTGATACTCCGACTGGTGCTATCGAGTCAACCAAGAAGTTTGCAGGTCCTTTCAACGTGGTTTCTATTATCGCTAACGTAGGTTCTGGTGGTCGTTTGGCCGTACAGATTTCTAAGGACGGCGAGACTTGGGAACAGGTTGGTGATACGCTCCAGACTTCAACCGTGAAGCGTCTGTACAAGAAGTTCGAGGTTGCTTATGACGGAACTGACGAAGTTTACGTACGTGTAGCTTCTATCGCAAAGTCTTCTCAGGCAGTTCATGATATCTACGTATTCAACAGTGGCGAGAAGTCTGCTGCTATGAGAGACGAACTCGTTAACGGTATCAAGGAGACGATTGCTCCCGAGGCTATCGTTGTGAAGCCCGTGAAGAAGATTCTCAACGGCCAGTTTGTTATCGTTGTAGGCAATCAGGTTTATAGCGTTTCAGGTGCCCGTCTGAAGTAATAGGGTATATCCTTATTTTTTCAAATAAAAGGGTTGTGCTGACAAGGCACAGCCCTTTTTCTTGTAAAAAAGGTTAATAATCTGTTCTTTTCTCCGTAGAATCTTTCTACGAGTTTTCTTTTTATATAAATTTGCCCTCAGATTATCAATTATTAACTAACAAATTCGCTTATGAAAAAATTATTCCTCTCAGCTATTGCCTTACTTATGGTAGTAGGTGTGAATGCACAACGTTGGGACTTTACCAATTGGAGTGCAGAGACGGTATCCAATCTGAAAGCAGCAAATGCCAGTGGTTCAGAATGGTCCGACATTGAAAAGGATGGTGGAACAACTGCCGACATCGCTAAGGAAAACTGCTTCTGGGAAGTGACGGCACACGGTTCTGCTGAAGGTGCTCCCCTTACTATCGGTGGGGTGCCAGTTAGAGAACTCGAGGGGTTGCTGTTCCTTCATACCAAAGCCCGCAGCTTGGCCATTGCAGTGAACTATGGCGACTGTACGTCATTGAATGGTTCTGGTTTTGGCCCTTACAACGGTCCGTCATACCTGTGGTTTGGTGGCAAGAACTTGAATTACATCGTTATCCCCAATGTACGTCCTGGTACAGAAATCAAGATTGGTGTAGAGTCACATAAAGTGACAGATGCCCGTGGCTTGCAGCTTTTTGTGGGTCGTGGCAATACGGGTACCCAGCTTAAGGACAAG